>CAIOYU010000651.1 GCA_903862565.1 uncultured Actinomycetes bacterium
ATGGGTTTCGCGCGCCTGGCGATCGAACACGGTTACACGATCGTGCCGTTCGCCGCGGTGGGCGCGGAGGAGGCCGTCGACATCGTGCTCGACGGTGACAGTCCGCTGCTTGCCCCGAGCCGGCTGTTCGCCGAGCGGATATTGGGAAGCAAGGAGGCCATGCCGATCACGCGCGGGATCGGCCTCACTCCCGTCCCGCGGCCGGAACGCCAGTACTACTGGTTCGGCGAGCCGATCCCGACCGAGTCGCTACAGGGACAGCAGGACGATGATGCGGTGGTTCGCGCGCTGCGGGCGCGAACCAAGGCCGCGGTGGAGGGCGGGGTGGAGTTTCTCCTCGCCGAACGGGACAGCGATCCCAATCGGTCGGTGCTGAAACGACTGTTGGGGCCTGAACGGCGCTAGGTCGACGACCGCGTGCCTCAGCGGCTCCCGCCCGGGACCACCTCGGGTGCAACGGCTTTCGTGCTGTTGACCGGCGCCGGTGCGGGCGCCTTCGATGAGTAGCTCACGCCGTTGGGTTCGGCGCCCACTGGAATGGAGGCCTCCACCGACATGTTGACCACGTCGACGACGGAGACGGTGCTGTCGAAACTGTTGGTCACCCAGGCCCAGTTGCCGGAATCGTCGATCACGACGCCATGCGGGCCCGAACCGGTGGCCACGTCGCCGCGGGAGTTCATCGCTTCGGTGTCGATCACCGACAAAGTGTGCCCGGGGTTGTCCCGGGTGCCCTGGTTGGCGCAGAGCACCGTCTTCTCGTCGGGGGTCAGGTACAGCTGAACGGGGGCGTTGGGAACGTCGGTCGATCCGACCGTTTTACGCTGTCTCAGATCGACTTTCACCACACTGGGCGGATCGGTCAGCGCCGTGTAGGCGTAATGGCCGTCGGCGCTGACGGCGACCTGCACGGGTGACTTGCCGACCGGCACCGCACCCAGCATCTTGTCGGTGGCCGGGTCGATCAGGTCCAGAGCCCCGTCCATCATGTTGGCGACGACGATCACCGAACCGTTGGCCGCCGCCCGCATCCCGTGCGGCATTCCGTCCACCCTGATCTTCCCGGCCGGGACCAGGCCACGCCCCTTGTACACCGACACGGTGCCGTCGCCGGCGTTGGCGACATAGACCTTGCCGTTGGGAGCCTCGATGACGTGCGCGGGCTTGGGGCCGGTCGGGGCCTTGGCGGTCACCCGATAGGTGGCCGGGTCGATCGCCACCACCATCCCGGCACTGCTGGTCGCGAACACCACCGTCCCGTCGCGGCCGACCTGCACGTTGTGCGGGCCTTTGATGTCGGTCATGGTCGCAGTCACCGCACTGGTGGCCGCATCGATCACGCTGAGGCTGTCGGCCCCCTCGTCGGCAACCCAGACCGCACCCGTGGGCGGCGGGGTCAGCGTCGAGGTGTGCACTTCTCTGCTGGAACAAGCGCTGAGCCAGATGGTGGCCAGTGCCCCGCACGCGAGGAACCGTCGAACCCGTCGAGTCATGGCCCCACGGTACCGCCGGGGCTAGTGGGCGTGGTCGAAGACGACCAGCGTGTGGACCAAGGAGCCGTCGACGAAATAGCCACGGCAGTCGAAGTGGTCTTGGATCGTCGAACCGAATGCATTGCGCGAGTTGGCCACTCCTGAGACGTTGAGGACCGTGATGCGCGTGGCGTCGACACCCTTGAGCGGTTCGTCGAGGGTGAGGGGGAAAAGATCCCTGCCGTCGAAGTCGAGGATGCCTGTCTCGGTGTGCACGTCGGACAGGCTGGCGTCCTTCGGCGAGACCAACCGCTTGAGCACCTCGGATTCGCAGCGTTGTCGGGCAGAACTCGCGGCGGACGGCGAGGCGTCTCCGGATTCCTGAAGTCGCAGGTGTCCGGTTCCGACGGCTGCTGCGGCCATCGCGGCGCCGCCCACGACGAGCGCCGCTGTCAGCACCAGCGACGTACGACTGCGGGGAGGATCGGGCATGGCGGGGTACACCTCGTCGTCATGCGTTGCTGCGCGCGGCGATCATCCGGCGGATACGTCGTCGACCCACACCTTGAAACCGGTCAGGGTGTTCGCCCCGAAGGCGTTGCTCAACGCGACATCGGCGGCGTCGCGGCCCCGCGCGATCAGGACCCTGCCGATGCGCGGAGTGTTGTTGCGCGCGTCGAACGTGTACCACTGACCGCCGAGGTACACCTCGAACCACGCGGCGAAGTCCATCGGCCCGTAGGGCGGGGGCGTCCCCATATCGCCGAGGTAGCCGGTGCAGTACCGGGCCGGGATGTTCATGCATCGGCAGAACGCCACCGCCAAGTGGTTGAAATCGCGACAGACGCCGGTGCGTTTCTGGAAGGTCTCCAGCGCGGTCTGCGTCGCGTTGGCGTGCTCGTAGCCGAATGTCACGTGGTTGTGCACGTAGTCGCAGATGGCCTGAACTCGTCCCCAGCCCGTGGGGGTGTGCTCGAACAGCTTCCACGCCGTCTCAGATAGCCGGTCGGTGTCGCAGTAGCGGCTCCCCAGCAGGTACACAAGGGTGTCGACCGGCAGATCCTGAACCGGAATCTGTTGTGCGTCAGGAACTATGATGTCGGTGAGGCCGGTGTCGTTGACAAGGGCATTGGCGGTTACCCGGGTCTGACCCGTGGGTGCGACGATTCGGGTGCACCAGTTGCCGAAGCCATCGCGGTAAGCGTCCACCGGGACCGGTGGGTCGAACACGATGTCGTCGCGGCCGATGAGGTCGGACACCCGGGTGAAGTGCACGTTGAGGTTGAAGATCATCGGTGTTGGCTGCGGGCAGTCGAAAATCATCTCGAAACCGACGTTAATTCGCATTATTTCTCTCCGCTATCCAGGGTGCTGCGGCCATCCGCAGCGATCCGATCAATGTGCCTCGCAGGGCCGTCCAACGCCGTCCCGCACTAGCGACGATGCGTTGATTGATTTCCAATTCGATTCCGCAGTAGTCGCTTTGGGTGAATCGTCGGCGCAGGTGCGAGGTCAACCCGTCCCCCTTGCCGGCGTAGGGGTAGTTGCGCCGGACCCGTAGTTCGGGTGCCGCGGCTGCGAGCGCGTCCCGCCATCGAGCGCACAGCTCGGACTCGCCGTCCCGGGACGGGTCGTAGAGCAGACCGACGTCGGCGCTGCGGACCTTGCCGTCCAACTCGGGGGTGAAACTGTGCGACGAAACATGAACGACGGTATCGCTTCTCGACACTTCGCGCGCGACCAGATCTTCGACCTGCGCCCGATAGGGCCGGTAGTGGTCCTCGACGATCTGCGCCCGGGTCTCCGGCGCTGTGCCACCGGTGATCTCGGAAAACAGTTGTCGGTGGCCGATCGACCGATTGAGATCGACGAGCAGGCGGCTGGTGGTCGAGGTGACACGGGGCGCACCGAACGCTCCGGCGAGGTCGGTGGCCATGAGCAGCGCACCGGCGTCGTACCCGCGATGGGAATCCAGGAGTGCCCGGTGGCCCCGGAACAGGTGCCGATACGGCGTGGGTATCTGGTTGCCGCCGTGTTCACAGGTGATGATGAACCTGACCATCGTCCTGGCGACCCGTCACCAACTCAGCGCCGGCAATTCGCGGAACACCTGCCGGGTTCCGTCGCTCCATTCCTCGCTGAGGGCGGTGAAGTACGGGTCGCCTCCATCGAAGCGCCGCCGGAACCGGACTTCTAGACTGTCTTTTTCGTAGCACAGCAGGTCGATCGGCATTCCCACTGACAGATTGCTGCGCATGGTCGAGTCAAACGACACCAGGACGCACTTGGTGGCGTCGTCGAGGGGCGTGTTCTGGGTCAGGACCCGGTCGAGGATCGGCTTGCCGTACTTGGTTTCGCCGGTCTGGAAGAAGTGTGTGTGGGCGCCGGCTTCGATGAAATTGCCCTCTGCGTAGGTGCGGAACAACCGCATCGGTTCGCCGGCGATCTGCCCGCCGACGATGAACGAGGCATTGAATTCGACGCCGCTGGCTTCGAGGTATTCCGCGTCGCGACGTTCGATATCGCGCATCGCATCGGTGACCAACCCCAAGACGTCGAACATCGTTCGGGCGCCGAGGAGATTGGTGGGTGCCTCGCCATCGTTGCAACGCTGCTGCAGAACACTGATGACGGCTTGGGTTCCGGCCAGGCTTCCCGAACTTAGCAGCACGATCACCCGGTCACCGTGACGCTCGAACACCGTCATCTTGCAGAACTTGGCGATGCTGTCCATGCCGGCGTTGGTGCGGGAGTCCGACGCGAAAATCATTCCCTCGTCGAGCAATACGCCGATGCAGTAGGTCATAGATCAGGCCCGTTATGCAATCGATTCCCCGTTCGTTGTGCCGCGCGCCCTTGGCGTCGCGTGCAAGACGTGCAGGTGAGCGATTCCGATTCCGAATCCTGCTGCGATGATTTCGACACTACAGGGTCGGGACTACAGGGTCGGGTTGGGGACGGGCGGTGCTAGCCGGTCAGCGGGGTCCGCGGGTAGAAACCGTTGCACGCCGGCAGAGCGCCGCGGAAGCCGAGTTGGAAGGACTCGACGCGTTCGTCGGCGGTGCCGTGATCGCGTCCGGGTGCGTCGGCCGAGGCCGTCGCGGTCAGGTACCGCTCAACGGAGTTGGGGTAGCCGGTCTCGCCCCGATCGTGGAGGTAGCCGAGGAACGCGCCCGAGAAACAGTCGGCCTGGTCCTCGTTGCGGATCGTGTCGGTCGCACTGCGCGGGTTGGGGACCTTCATGACCGACTGGAGAAAGTGCCCGTATTCGTGGGCGATCCCCGAGATCGGGCCCGCGGCCCCGTACTGCCGGTAGGTGTCCCACAGGGTGTTCTGCCCGAGGTAGACGGTGTTGTCGGTCAGGCAGTAGTCGAAGGACCGGTCGTGCTGGGTGTCCTCGCCGTTGACGTCCACGCAGGTGCTGGCGACCCCGGTTCCCGCCGGGACGTAGGTCAGTCTCGGAAGGGCGTCCCCGGGGATGCCGACCTCCTGCAGATACCGAGAGACCATGAGCCCGCCGCTGTCGGCGAGCTCACGCATCTGGTCGCTTCGGTAGCAGGTGTCGAGGCCGGTTCCCGGACAGGTGCCGCTCGGCGTGGCGTCGGCTGTCGGGCCGGCGGCGAACCCGAAGGCAACCGTCGCGGTGGCCGCGGCGACAAGCGTCCGCTTCCGGCGCCGGAGCTTCACGGCCGCATCGGCGCCATCACGCGGCCGAGGACAGCCGAGCGCCACCGGCGTGGAAGCAATCCCAGGGACATGGTCATCATCTTCGCCTGCGCGCCGGGCACCTCGGTAATCCGCGTGCCCAATCCGCTCCGTGCCGCGTCGGCCACCACCTCCGGGGTCATGGTCGCGCCTCAGTGGGGTGTGCCGGCAGCACGGCCAGGACGAACAGCGCTCCGGCCAGGCAGATCGCGGCGGCGGTCAGGCAGCCTGCACTCATCCCGGACAGGAACGCGTCGTCGACGGTCGTGCGGACCGCACTGGCGAGGGTGCCGGGGGATTGTTCGGCGACAGCCAGTCCCTGGGCCAGCCCCTCCTGGGCCACTGATCGCGCCGATGCGGGAAGGCTTTGCAGCACAGGGCTATCGGTGAGGTGACGGATGTAGAGGGTGGAGAAGATGCTCCCGATGACCGCGACTCCGAGGGTCCCGCCGACCTGCCGGGTGGCGTCGTTGACCGCCGATCCCGCACCGGCCTGCTCAGGCCGGACCACGCCCATGATCGAGTCGGTGGCCGGTGCGGTGGTCAGACCGAGGCCGCCACCGAGGAGCACCATCTGTGCCGCCATCTCGGGATAGCCGACACTGAGGTCGATGACGGCGATCCAGGCGAAGGAGGCTGCCATCATGATCAGGCCAAGAAAGACAATGGCTTTCGTGCCGATCCGGCTGAGGGCCAGCCTGGTGCCGAGCACCGATCCGATGGCGATGGACAGCGCGACCGGCAGGATCCGCACCCCGGTTTCCAATGGCCCGAAGCCCTGCAGCTGCTGCATGAACTGGGTGATCAGGAAGATGAACCCGAAGAGGGCGAAGAATGCCACCGTCACCGCACCGCTGGCTGCGCTGAACCGCAGGTTGGTGAACAGCGTGACGTCGATGAGCGGGTCCGGCACGCGTCGCTCCCACCACGCGAAGCCGAGTCCTGCGGCCAGGGCCACCGCGAACCCGACCAGCGTGGGTGCGGAGTGCCAACCCCGTTCCGGTGCTTCGATGATCGTGTACACGAGCGCCCCGAGCATCACGACCGAGAGCACCAGGCCGCCGCGGTCGAGGCGCGAACCCGCCTCGGGGGTCGAGGCGGGGATCACGATGGGCGCGGCCACGGCCGCCACGAGTGCGATCGGCACCAGTGCCAGGAACAGGCTTCCCCACCAGAACACCTCGAGCAGTGCGCCACCGAGAATCGGGCCGATGGCCACGCCGAGGCCGGTGACCGCACCCCACAGGCCGATGGCCACGGCCCGCGGTTTGGGGTCGCGGAACGTGTCGGTGATGATCGCCAATGTGGTGGGGTAGATCAGTGCCGCTGAGGTGCCCATGATCAGGCGCATGGAGATCAGCGATCCGGTCGTCGTGCACAGCGCTGCGCCGGCACTGCTCACCGCGAAGAGTGTCAGTCCGGCGATCAGGGTTCCGCGGCGGCTGAACTTGTCCCCGATCGTGCCGCCGGCGAGGACGAGTGCGGCGAAGGCGAGGTTGTAGGCGTCGACGATCCACTGCAATCCCCGTGTCGAGGCCCCGAGCGCCGAATTGAGCGTCGGCAGGGCCACATTCACAATCGTGGTCTCCACATTGATCGCCAGCGACGCGACCAGGACCACCGTCAGGACGGCGGCCGGCCGGATCCTTCGTGGTGGCCCGGTTCGGGGATGGGGACGGTTCGGGGCTTCGATGGTCATGAGCGGGTCCGCCTTATGTTGACAGCAGTAACATCGGCAAGCATGACAGTCGAAGTTGACGCTGTCAACATTGCGGTGGGTTCAGCGAAGTCCGTCTGTCACGACGTCGAGCAGGCGATCGGTGATCAGCTGCTTCCGCTCCGAGTCCGCGCCGGCGAGCGGTCCGTCGAGGTACAGCACCGCCAGGCCGTGCACCGCCGCCCATACGGCTTCATCGAGTCCGTCGCGCCCGCTGGGGGGCAGGACTCCGGTCGCGACGAGGTCATCGATGCAGCCGCTGAGGAGCATGAACGGGTGCCGGTCGGGTGCCACGCTGGTGTCGGTGTGGTGCACTCCGCCGGGGGCGAACGCGGTACGGAACAGGCCCGGCTCGGCCAGGGCGAAATCGACGTAGGCCTGACCGGTCGCGCGCAATCGCGCCAGCGCCTGGCGGTCGCGGGGTCCGCGGTTGGGCACGGCGGCCAGGGACTCCGTCATCGCCTCACCCAGCGATGACATCCCGTAGATCTGGACCGCTGTCAGCAGCGCCTGCCTGTCCGCGTAGTGCCGGTATGCCGCCGAGTTGCTGACGCCGGCCGCCCGTTGGACGTCGCGCAACACCACCGCGTCGGGACCGCCTGCCCGGGCCAGGTCCACGGCGTGCTGCAGCAGCGCCTCACGCAGGTTTCCGTGGTGATAGGACGCCGAGGCCATGGGAAAAGTCTTACACCGCGCACCGGTGTGACCTGCCGTTGCCCAGCGAGGGCCTCCCTGGCTGTCAGCCTGATGCTCTACGGCATCGCGACTCTGGCTCACGGCTCCGGATTCCTGGCCGTCTTCGTCGCCAGCATCCTCATCGGTGACGCCCGCGCCCCCTTCAAGCCGGAGATCGAACGCTTTCACGCCGCACTGGCCGGGTTGGCCGAGATCGTCGCGTTCGCAGTCCTGGGTCTCACCGTCGATCTGGACATCATCACCCGCGTGGATGTCTGGGTTCCGGGTCTGGTGATCTTCGCCGCGATGACCGTCGTGATCCGCCCGGTGGCGGTCGGCGCATGCCTGATCGGGGTTCACCTCAGGACCAACGAGCGTCGCTTCATACTCCTGGCCGGGCTCAAGGGCGCCGTCCCGATTCTCCTCGGGGAATTCCTGAGGGCCGCCAAAGTGCCTGAGGCTGAGCGGCTTTACGGCATCGTCGTCGTTGTTGTGGCGCTCTCGGTGCTGGTTCAGGGGAGTTCCATCACCGCGCTCGCCCGCGCGCTGGGCCTGCCGATGCGCACGACTCAGCCCCAGCCCTGGGCGGTGGGGGTGCGCCTGAGGGACGAGCCGACCGGCGTACACCTGCTGACGGCCGCGGGATGAGGACACAACGATCTCCGGCTGAACACAAGTTGAACGAATGGCAACCCGGGCTGAAGCCCGCAGTTCATGGGTGGAGGATGAGTGGGATGGCGCCGAACCGACCCTTCTCACCGGGTGTTCTCGATGTCCTGGCCCCGCGGGTCGAGGAACAGGTTCCTGCACCGGTCGAGCAGGTCGTCGTGGATTGCGCGGTGTACCTCGACGGCGTGCGACTGCCCGGTAACGACGACTACACCGCTGCTCTTCGCCACGTCCGCCAGTTGAACGAAAGCCGGCCGGACGATGGTGATGGCCGGGCATTCGTCTGGCTCGGGCTGCGAGAACCTCTCGCGCATCAGATGGCGTCGGTGGCGGAGACGTTCGGTCTGCATCCCATACCGGTCGAAGACGCCGTCCACGCCCAGCAGCGCCCGAAGGTGGAACGCTACGACGACACCCTGTTCGTCGTCGTCAAGACCGTCCACTATGTGCCTCACGAATCAGTGGACGAGGCCCGCCGCATCGCCGAGACAGGCGAGATCATGGTCTTCGTCGGCGACGACTTCGTGGTCGCGGTTCGGCACGGCAACCACACCGGACTGGCGTGTGTGCGCGCGGAGCTCGAGGCGGACCGCAGCCAACTGAAGCTTGGGCCGTATGCGGTACTGGAGGCGATCATTCGCCATGTCGTGGAGAGCTACCTGGACGTGATCGGCCCCCTGGAGGCCGACATCGACGACGTCGAGGAGCAGACGTTCTCGCCGAAGCGCACCACCCGGATCGAGCAGATCTACCTTCTCAAGCGGGACGTTCTCGAACTGCGCAGGGCGATCCGGCCGCTCGACAGCGCTTTGCACGAGTTGACGACAGAGCACGCCGACCTGCTGCCGCGCGAGGTCCTGAGCTACATGGCCGACGTTGCCGACCAGCAGGAAGAGGCAGCTGACCAGATCGTCACCTACGACGAGTTGCTCACTGATCTCGTAGCGGCCGCACTCGCGCACACGGGTCTGCAGCAGAACGCCGACATGCGAAAGATTTCCGCATGGGTGGCGATCGTTGCGGTGCCCACGATGATCGCCGGAATCTACGGCATGAATTTCGAGAACATGCCCGAACTGGAGTGGACATGGGGCTACCCCGCCGTCCTAACTCTGATGGTGACCATCTGCGGCGTCATGTGGATGGCGTTCCGGCACAACCACTGGCTCTAGGCTGTCATTCACGGAGAGTTCAATTGCAGTAGGTCGTTTTACCTAGCTCTGCGTTCTAGGTTTTAGTGGTGCGAACCGCCTACGGCGCGCAACTCGACGCGTTGACTGATCAGATGGCCGACGTGTGCCGGACGGCCGGAAGCGCAATGGAGCGAGCCACCCGGTCCCTGCTCGAGGCGGATCTCAGCCTCGCCGAGTGTGTCATCGACGACCACGAGACGATCTCGGAAGCCAGTGCCAAGGCTGAAGAATCGGGCTTCGCGCTTCTGGCGCTGTGGGCGCCGGTCGCGAGGGACCTCCGCGCGACCATCAGTTCCATTCAGATCGCCGCTGATGCCGAGCGCATGGGTGCCCTCGCTGTTCATGTCGCGAAGATCGCCCGCCGCCGGCACCCCGAGTGCGCCCTTCCCGAAGAGGTCAATGGATTCATCGCCGAAATGAGCAGGATCGCAATCGATTTAGGCGAGAGCGCGCGGAATGCGCTGACCTACTATGACCCCGACAGCATGGCACGGATACGGGCCGACAGCGATGTGATGGAGCGGCTGCATCGGCACTTGCTGGCGGTGCTGACAGAACGGGAGTGGCGCCACGGAACCGCCGCGGCCATCGACGTCACCCTCGTGGGGCGCAGTTACCACCGCTTCGCCGACCACGCCGTACAAATCTCCAGACGCGTGATCTTCCGAAGCACCGGCCGGATGCCCGCGCGAGGCGACGGCGTGAGCTACTGAACAGCGAAGGCTCCGTGAGTCTGCCACCGCAGAGCTTGGGCCTGCGGGGACGGCTTGGGGCGGAGATCCCGATCACTGCGGATCGGGCTTGGTGTCCTCTTTCACAACGGAAGTCGAGTCTGTCGGCGCACTGTTCACCGTGCGTTCACGACTCTGGCGTCAGGCGGCCACTACTGGCGCATAGCTTTCGCGGCAACGAGGTTCGACAACCGTGAGGAGAACAACGATGAACGGCATCAGCGCCCGAAAGACCGCCCTGGTGGCGGCGGCCGCGATCGTGGCCTTGACCGGCTGCGGAAGCGACAAGAACGCCGCGGCTCCCGGGGGGTCGTCCTCGGCCGTGGTCGCCGGGTCTGCATCGGACTGCGCGGGCAAGAACTCGCTGAGCGCGGAGGGTTCGACCGCGCAGCAGAACGCCATCGGGGTCTTCAACCAGGTTTGGGGCCAGAAGTGCCCGGGCAAGAACCTTTCCTACAACCCGACCGGCTCAGGTGCGGGCGTCAACCAGTTCATCGCCGGCCAGGTCGACTTCGCCGGCTCCGATTCGCCGCTGTCCAAGGACCAGCCGGCTGAGGCCGACAAGCGCTGCTCCGGCAACCCGGCATGGAACCTGCCTCTGGTCTTCGGCCCGGTCGCCCTGGCCTACAACTTGCCCGGTGTGGAGAAGCTGGCCGTGAACGGCGATGTGCTCGCCAAGATCTTCACCGGCGCGATCACCACCTGGAACGACCCGGCCATCGCCGCCCTCAACAGCGGTGTGACCCTGCCCGACACCAAGATCACCCCGATCTACCGCTCAGACTCCTCGGGAACCACCGACAACTTCCAGAAGTACCTGACCGCCGCCGCCCCGAAGACATGGACCAAGGGCGCCGGCAAGGAATTCCAGGGCGGCGCCGGCGAGGGCGCGCAGAAGTCGGCCGGTGTGGTTCAGGCCGTCCAGGCCACTCCGGGCGCGATCGGCTACGTGGAGAAGGGCTTCGCCACCCAGGCGAGTCTGCCGATGGCCGCCATCGACACCGGCTCGGGCCCGATCGCACTCACCGACGATGCGGCCCGCACGGCCATCGAGGGTGCCAAGTTCGCCGCTGAGGGCAATGACCTCGCACTGGATCTGAACTCCATCTACGGAACAACGGCACCCGGGGCCTACCCGCTGGTGCTGGCCACCTACGAGATCGTCTGTTCCAAGGGGTACAACGCCGAAACCGCCGGCGCGGTCAAGTCGTTCCTCACCGTGGCTGCGGGAGAAGGTCAGTCAGGCCTTCCGGCCGCCGGTTACGTTCCGTTGCCGGAGTCCTTCAAGCAGCGCCTGCTGACTGCTGTGAGTGCGATTCAGTAATCCAGGGAAATTAATCTAGGGGATAAGAATCGGTGACCATTGAGCGAGAAATCGAAGACGGCATGGACGAGGCGGATCAGCTACCCGACCCGGTGAACGCCGGTTCCGCCGCGGTCATCGCCACCCCGTTTCCCGAACCCGCCGCCATCCCGACCAATCCGTCCATGCGGGCGAAGGTCCGGGCGGGTGACCGTATCTTCCGCGGAATCTCAGCGGGCTCAGGCATTCTGATCATCTTCCTGATCGCGGCCATCGGTCTGTTCCTCGCCTGGCGTGCCGTCCCTGCACTGACCCGCAACGAGGTGAACTTCATCACCTACGGCGGCAACTGGGTAACCACTGATACAGCGCACATGCGGTTCGGTATTTTCGATCTGCTCCAGGTGACGGTATTCGTTTCCTTATTCGCGCTCATCCTGGCAATGCCGATTGCGTTGGGTATCGCGATCTTCCTGACTCAGTACGCGCACCGTCGGGTTGGCGGTCCGCTGGGGTACATGGTCGATCTGCTGGCCGCGGTGCCCTCGATCATCTACGGCGTATGGGGACTCTATGTCCTCGCACCGGTGCTCAAGCCGGTCGCGATGTGGCTCAACGCCCACCTCGGCTGGATGTTCCTGTTCGCCACGGGCAATGCCTCAGTCGCCGGCGGCGGCACCATCTTCACCGCCGGCATCGTGCTGGCGGTGATGATCCTGCCGATCGTCACCGCAGTGGCCCGGGAGGTGTTCGCCCAGACCCCGCCAGGTCAGATCGAGGCGGCACTGGCACTTGGGGCGACCCGGTGGGAGGTGGTCAAGACCACCGTGCTGCCGTTCGGACTGTCGGGCTATATCAGCGGCGCCATGCTCGGGTTGGGCCGCGCACTCGGTGAGACCATCGCGCTGTTGATCATTCTGCGCGGCACGCAGAAGGCGTTCGGTTGGTCGGTGTTCGACGCCGGCTACACCTTCGCCAGCAAGATCGCTGCGGCGGCCTCGGAGTTCAACGACCAGTACAAGGCCGGCGCCTATATCGCGGCCGGCCTAGTGCTGTTCATCCTGACCTTCGTGGTCAACTCCGCGGCACGTGCCGCGGTAGCCGGACGGGGACGCGAATGACATCGACGTTTCAGGCGTCGGCCACGCCGGCCACCTTCCATCCCATCAGCACCCGGCGCAAGCTGACCAACATCAGTGCCACCGTGCTGGTCACGCTGTCCGTGCTGATCGCGATCGTCCCCTTGCTCTGGGTGCTTTACTCGGTGATCACCAAGGGCGCCAAGGCGGTGCTGGATGCGACGTGGTGGACCAACTCGCAGGCCGGTATGACAGCCTTCGCGGCCGGCGGCGGTGTTTATCACGCACTGGTCGGTACCCTTCTGCAGGGCGCTGTCTGTGCGGTGATCTCCATTCCGATCGCTGTGTTCGTCGGCATCTACCTCGTCGAATACGGTGGCGGAACCCGGCTCGGCAAAGTCACCACCTTCATGGTGGACATCCTTACCGGGGTGCCCTCCATCGTGGCCGCGCTGTTCGTCTACGCCCTGTGGGTGGCGACGCTGGGCTTCCAGCGATCGGGCTTCGCGGTCTCGCTGGCGTTGGTGCTCTTGATGATTCCGGTGATCGTGCGCGCCACCGAGGAGATGCTGCGGATCGTTCCGATGGATCTGCGGGAGGCCAGTTACGCGCTGGGCGTGCCCAAGTGGAAGACCATTCTGCGTATCGTCATCCCCACCGCGCTGTCGGGCATCGTCACCGGCATCATGCTCGCCTTGGCCCGTGTCATGGGTGAAACCGCGCCGCTGCTGATCTTGGTCGGCTACTCCCAGGCAATGAACTTCGACATGTTCAGCGGTTTCATGGGATCGCTGCCGGGCATGATGTACGACCAGACATCGGCAGGGGCGGGCGCGAATCCGGTTCCCACCGAACGGCTCTGGGGCGCGGCGCTGACCCTCATCGTGCTGATCGCGTTGCTCAACGTCGGCGCTCGTTTCCTGGCAAAGTTCTTCTCTCCCAAAAAGGTTTAGGTTGCAGCGTGGCCAAGAGACTTGATCTGAAAGACGTCAACATCTACTACGGCGCGTTCCACGCTGTCGCTGATGTCACGCTTGCCATTCCGCCGCGAAGTGTTACGGCGTTCATCGGGCCGTCCGGATGCGGCAAGTCCACGGTGCTGCGGACGCTCAACCGGATGCACGAGGTAATTCCCGGTGCTCGGGTGCAGGGTTCGGTACTACTCGACGGCGAGGACATCTACGCTCCCGGCGTCGACCCGGTGGCGGTCCGCAAGACCATCGGCATGGTCTTTCAGCGGCCAAACCCTTTTCCCACCATGTCGATCCGCGACAACGTGGTTGCCGGTCTGAAGCTGCAGGGCGTGCGCAACCGGGGACTGCTCGACGAGACCGCCGAGCGATCCTTGCGGGCGGCGAACCTGTGGAACGAGGTCAAGGACCGTCTCGACAAGCCCGGCGGTGGGCTTTCCGGCGGTCAGCAGCAGCGGCTGTGCATCGCGCGTGCGATCGCCGTCCAGCCCGATGTTCTGCTGATGGACGAGCCCTGCTCGGCGCTGGATCCGATTTCCACGCTGGCGATCGAGGATCTCATCGCTGAACTCAAGCGCGAGTTCACGATTGTGATCGTCACCCACAACATGCAGCAGGCTGCTCGGGTCAGTGACCAGACTGCGTTCTTCAATCTGGAAGCCGCAGGCAAGCCCGGTCGGCTCATCGAGGTCGACGAAACCGGAAAGATCTTCTCGAACCCCACCCAGAAGGCCACCGAGGACTACATCTCCGGACGGTTCGGATAGTTCCCGACGAACCAGTGGTCCGGCCAAGGCCGAACTGTGTCTGCCCGCCCCTGAGGAACTCCAGAAGTTCACCGATTATCGGTCAGGAATTCGCCTGATAGCGCGTCAGATCCGGCGACGAAGTGCATAACGTGCCATGAACGGTGTGCGACAAGACCGGAGTCCGCTGACGGCAGTCCCCCCGCATGGGAGCAGTCTGCCGGAAGGGAAGGCAGGTGGTGATGGCTGAGCGTACCGCCGACTATTTCTCCCCGAACTTTTTTGTGCAGGCCTGCGAGACGTCGGGAATGCCGCGGAGGCGGATCGCTGAGGCGCTCGCCATCAGTCCCAGGACACTGCGCAATGTGATCAGCGGTCGCGCGGCACCGTCGATGACCCTACTCAAGAGAGCGGTCGACGTCCTCGGGGGCGAACTCGTCGACTATCTCGCCCTCCCGCCCCGGGAAAAGTGGAACCTGCAGCATCTGCGCCTTGCCTACGGATACTCGCAGCGCGCCGTGGCCGAGTGGGTGGGCATATCCCAGGCGATGGTCAGCAACTGGGAGGCGGGAAACTACGCGCCGTCGGCTGATGCGGTCGCCAAACTCGCCGCCCTGTATCGAATTCCACAGCAGCGCATTCGTGAGGTCATCGCCATGACCGCTGCGACGGCCGACGCGGAGCGGCAGAGGGCCACGGTTGCCGCAGCCACCTTCGGCCTTGTCGAGGAAGTCCTGGCCTACGCCAAAGAGACCACCGATCTGGCGCGCAGTGCGGAGGTGGGGGAGGCACAACGTGGAGCGCTCTACGTGCAGATCCGTGACCGTGCCGAGGAAGCACTGTTATTGGTCGGCACTCTGATTCCGCAGCTCGCGCCAATGCGACGTGCCGATGCATACCGACAATTCACCAGGCTGAGAAGTGTCTACGAGGAGGTGTCCGGTACTGCGAGGACGGCTCGTCGCACCGGCTGACCGGTCACTGGACGGCACGACTGTTCACCCGTTGTTGCACTGCTGCTTAGCGTCTCGCATGAGCAGCGTCAACGTCAGGGGTTATAGATGAGGCGTGCAACCCGCGAACATCATGAGTGAACGCTCCTGCGGCCGGGAAGGCTGCTCGCGACGACGAGGAAAGGACGGCTACTGCTCCGTGCTGTGTTCGGAGATCGACAGGCACCTCACCAGGACGCGGGCTCTCATCGCGGAGAAGGGAATCAGCCCGACGGCGGCCGAACTCTGGGCAGCAGCGGTGTCGCTGTCCGACCAACTCTCCGACATGCACCGCCTGGAGACGCTGGTCAAATCTGCGGACATCACCTTCCAGTCGAGCGCCGGCAAGAATCGCTCTGCGCGATAGCCTCAGTGCCCCTTGGCCCATCGCAATCGATAGTTGGGCAGTTGCAGGTAACCGCGGACGTGACGCGGTGTCCTGGCAGACAGTGTGAACTGGTGCGCATCCCCGAGCGCGGTCGCCATCCCATGGTCGACCCGGATGGTTCCCTTCCGGGCGAGGCTGGCGAGTCGGGCAGCGATGTTCACCACGGGACCGTAGACGTCACCACCCCGGTAGAGCACCTGGCCGAACGCCAGGCCTGCGTGCATGGGTGGCATGGCGTCCTCCTCGGAAAACGCGTCCAGCAAGTGCAGGGTCGCCTCCGCCGCCGACACCGGATCCTCGATGACGAAAAGGATCTCATCCCCGAGGTTTTTGATCACCCGCCCGCCGTGTTCGACGACGGTGTCGAGCACCTGGGTTTCGAACCGGTCGAGCAGCCTCCCGAGGTCGGTGAGTTCGACGTTGCGGGACAGCCGCGTATACCCGGTCATGTCGATGAAACCCACCGCCGCCGACTGGCTTTCGGTATCGCTGTCGGGGCCGGACTCGCCGGGAATCAATGCCCGCCCCACTTCGGCGGCCAGATGACGCCGCCAGGCGTGCATCGTGGTCCGCTCCAGCACCGGTAACAGTTCCCGGGTCGTGACCAGGGCCTGGGCCGCCAGCCGGCCCGGCATCTCGGGATCCTCCGCCGAGAGGCCCGCGGCGATCCGTGCGCCGAGCACTTCGGAGATGAAACTCGTCTGCGCCGCGGCCAGGCGCGACATCAGGTTGCCCAGCGGACGGGCCAACTCCACCAACGCTTCGGCGTCGACGACGCCTACAGCGATGAGTCCGTTGGCATCGATCAGGGCGGTGACGTCGGCACTGGTGAATATCCGCTCGTCGTCGCCCACTTCGGGAAAGCCCAGCGCCCGCCACAGCCGGCGCGCCTCATCGGGGGGGATGCCGGCGCGTTCGGCGACCTCCAATCGGGTGTAGCGGCCGTCCCCGGCGAGCAGCCCCCGGGTGATCACTTCGGTTGGCGAGAGGACTTCCTCCGGACTGCTGTCGACCTCCGCCTCATCGGCGAGCACCTCGGCTGTGTCGGCCTGTTCGGTTTTGCCCAGCAGGCCCAGCAGTGCGGCCAACAAGATGTCTCCGCTCATCCGCGTTATCCCATTGGCTCCTGCCACCCCGAGTTCGATCACCCGCGAGACAAGATTGGCCGAACTGTTCATCGGGTCCACCATGTGACGAATCCTCCGATCGTTCGGTCGTTGCCCAGCGGCAGTTCACGCACGCCGCTGTGCCTGCTCACTATCGCACCGCATCGATGAACCATGGGTTGCGGCAGTGGAAATTCCCGTCACACCCCTATCCCGCAAGGAATTACATCCCGGCCGCTCCTCCGCTCCAGTGGTTTTCGATCTTCCCTTCACCTCGGAGGGCTTCCCGACGGCAGTCGGCGTCATCCGCCAGGAGGCCACCGCGCTCGGCGCGTCGAAGCAATCCTCGCTCTTCGACGACCCCGCCAAGCGCGAGTACGTCATCAGCGGCAACGGCTACAAGTTCGGCATCCTGCAACTCGATTCGGCGCTGCTGACCGTCGACGGCGACTGCCACCTGCTTCAGAAGGTGATCGACTCTCCACCGGGCGCACTGCCGTAGCCCTCCGGCGGCTGACGGCGATCGCCGGTGCCGTCGGCGGGCAGCAGGCCCAGGCGAATCGCTTCCCTGCGGACCGCTTCGTCCAGTTCCCGCCGTGCCTGGTCATCCGGACCGGGGTCCTCCTGGGCTATGCGTATCCCCAGTTTCTTCTCGACGAACTCCTCCACTGACCGGAACGGCGGGTCGGGAAGGTCGATCACGATGTGGAGATCACCGGGTGGCCCGCCGCCCAGCCCGGATCCGCCCCGGCCCCGCGCGACAAGGGTGTCGCCGTTGTGCACCTCGCCCGGAATCGTGAACTCGATCGTGCGGTTCGACGTCGTCTCGCCCCGGCCGCCGCACTCGGCGCACGGGTCATCGCTGGTGAGTCCGGCACCCCGGCAGAGCGCGCACGTAGGTTGCCGCGATTCGTCGCAGCCGGGGCAGGCGCGCAGCGTCGCTCCGGGCGCTGCCCCGCTGCCGTTGCACGCCGCGCAGGGGGAGGGGACGTCGGCGCTCACAGTGACCGTCGCGCCGCCGGCGGCGTCACGGCGGTCAAGGCTGCGCGTCACCCGTACCGGCGCGCCCCGGAAACTGCACACCCCCGAGACGCGCAGTTGGCTGCCGTCGGGGGCGAGCCCGACGTTGCCGTGGAGCAGCCCGGCGCCGAGTGCGGTGTCAAAGCTGCAATCGCCGACGGCGACGGTGGCACCGCCCGCGACGGTGACGGCGGGGCCGGGGACCGTGGTGCACCGGCACCGCGACAGTTCAGCGTGGCTGCCGGGCTCGTCGGCGCACACCGCTGCCCAGCTGGGTCCGAAGTCCTCGAATCGGCAGTCCGAGACGATGGCCGATCCGCCGCGCCGCACGACGACGCCGTGGGCCCGCATGGCGGTGAATCGGCACCGCGACAGCTCCGCTCGTCCGCTCGAACTCACCGCGATCACCGCCGTCCAGCCGGTGCCACCGAAATGGTCGAAACTGCACTCGAACAGTCTCGCCTGCCCGCTGTGTTCGACCAGGACAGCGTGGCCCCTCATGCCGGAGAACCGGCAGCCGATGAGGTCCACCGCGCTGCCGGGATCCTCGACGCTGACGGCCGGCGATTCGAACGCCCCGAAGCCACAATCGACGATGCAGGCCGAAGCCCCGTGCCGAAGGCGGACGGCGTTCGCCGCGCCGCCGGCGAACCGGCAGTTGGTGAACTCGAGTCGGCTCTGCGCGCCGGCGATGACAGCGGCGCTCATCTCGGGTGTGACGAACCGGCATTCCCGGGCGACGAGGCGGGCCCCCTCCTCGACGACGGTCGCACCGGTGCGGGTGATGCCGGTCAACTGGACCGCCGCCCCCGGGCGGATCACCAGGGTGTCGGCCAGTTGTGCTCCGGTGGTCGAAAACAGATGGAGGGACTTGTCTATCGACACCGCCGCGGTGCCCGCCACCAACTCCGCGGGGATGGCGACCGAATCCCCGGCAGCAGCCCGGGCGATCAGGCCGGCCAGGGTGACCCCGGCCTGATGCCCGACGGCGCGGCCCCCTCTGCCCATCGACTCCCCGGCCGACAGCGCTGCTTCACGGTAAGCGCCACCCACACCACAACGGTAAATGCGGCGATGGGCAATAGTCGCCCGCTAGCGCCCCCGGCGCGCGGCGTGTCGGTGCTCCGGGCTGGGCCGGGGCGTCACTCCTTCTTCACCCAGGACGTCAGCCGGCACGGGATGGCGGTGTTCTCGTCGGTGAGATAGCTGGCGCAGACCCGGTGATATCCGTCGGCGATCTGCAGAGCGTCGCGTGTGCTGCCCCGTACGAGAAGAATGGGGGAGAGCTTGTCGCCGTTGCCGATCTTCGCGAGATCGGTGCGCACGTGCGGGTTGTCGGCGGCCAACAGATTCAGGCGCGCAGCCCGAAGGATGTCCTTGGCCTTGCGGAACACCGTTTTGGCAGATTTCATCGATTCGACCGTCGCGGTGACCGTGGCGGACTCGGCCAGCATGCTCAGATAGTCCGCGGCGGCGGTGTAGTCGTGATCCTCGGGCTCATTGAGCCACTTGACGGCCATGGTGGTGAGGCTACTCACCGAGGGGCCGATGCCGCGTGGATCCGCGGGTCTCGGATTCGCCCGCTAAGCGCAGGGGAAGTCCTCGCGGGCCAAGCGTTCCAAGGCCACCCCGTTGAGCAGCTCGCCGCGCTGCTCGGGGTGCAGCCAGTAGTTGCGAACCATCCAGAACATCGCGTTCCGCTTGTTGGAATACCAGGCGCCGTCGAGGAGGACCTGTGACGACCCGTCTCGCATGACGAAAACGATTGGTGTCAGCGGCTTCTGCCGAAGGGAAGAGCCGGTCGAGGGGAGATGATCCAGGATGTCGACGACATCCTCCCAGCGCCCGGCCTTCACGGGCTTTTCGTTGGCGTGGAAGCCGACGGGATTGAGATTGAGATAGTAGTCCCGGGAGCGCCACCAGGCGTGAATGACGCTGGCGCCAAGGACCAGTCCCACCACCCCGGCGAATGTCGCGTCCACCTGGGTCGATGAACCCGTCGAGTTTCGTCGACGGTTCGACGACACCAGTGGCGGCACGTCCACCCCGGCAAGGTAGAGCAGTGCGTAGACGATCCCCGCAATGCTGAGCGCACCCAGGCCCAGGGCGAGGACCTTTTGCCGCGAGCGGTCCGGGTAGAGGGTGCTTCCCTGGGCGTTCGCTGTTGCCGTCGACTGTTTGTGGCGTTGTATGCCGAAGCCGAGCGCCATGATGCCGCCGATCCAGGCGAGGCCGAAGGTCTGCATCAACCCCAATTCGCCGCCCCCGAGCAGGGATGTCAGCAGCCCGATCGCTCCCATGAGGCCGGTGAGGTAGAAAAATGCCCGGCCGCGGGGGCTGTGAAGATCGTTCCAGTGCGGGGGCATCGGCAGCTTACCGGGCTGTGATTGCGGAACCTGTGGGTCGCGCGAATTCGTCATCTCATCTCCCCGAATGAGGTTGGTTACTAGTCCACTTCCGCGGCGATGCCGCGCACCAGATCAAGCACCTGCTGGGTCGCGCTATCGCTCTGGCAGACAATGGAATCCACGACGACATTGTTTTTGACGCCCAGACCTCGATCGCAGGCGACCCCCGAGGGACCCACGGCTTGGGCGAGCAGAGCGATGCTGTCGTCTGTCACCACCACGTCGGCGAATTTCACCTCGGCGCTCGGGTCGTTCGGGTCGACTTGGCGGATCGCACTGCGGTTGGCGCACTGGCGCCACTCCTCGACCTGATTGTCCCTGGCCGACTCGGCGGCCTCCACGGACGGATAGGACACCACCGCCTGCTGGATCGACGCTGTCCCGCGTTGCGGGTCAGGGTTCGCCGCGGTGAAGACATTGGCTTCAAGAGCGGTGTAACCGCTTCCGGCGTAGGTGGATTGCGCGATCGGCCCATAGGCCGCAGCACATTCTGTGCTGACGATCTTGCGGGAGTAGTCGATGGGTTGATTGGTCGAGGCCCCACGGCGCATCGGCGTGCCCATGATCGAACTGAGTTTGCCCTCCGACAGCAACAGTCCCGGCACCGTGGCAGGCTCCACCAATGGCAGGGCAGGTTCCGCTTTCGACGCCTCGACCCCTCCGTCGTCCGACGAGCCTCCGAGTGTCAGTGCAGCGATGAGGGCTGCCACCAGGACGACGGCACCGACACCCAACCCGAGAAACAAAGGATTACGCCCCAGCGCTGAGGTTTTAGCGGCTATATCGGTCATCGGGCGCGTGCTCTCGCGCGGTGACACCGAGATCGGCGCTGTCATATGCGATTTCACACCCAGCGCACGGGCGGCGGCGTCGGCGAGGTCACGGGCGCTCTGATAGCGGCGGGAGGGATCCTTGGCCATCGCGGTGGCGATGACGTCGTCGATCGCCGGCGGCAGCCCGGGCACGTGATCGGTGACCCGCGGTGGCGGTTGGGTGAGATGGGCCTCGATGACCGCCGCCGCGGGACCGCTGGGGTACGGGGTGCGTCCGGTCAACAGGCGGAACAGGCTGCACCCCAGGGAATACAGGTCTGCGCGGCCGTCCGAGGGCCGACCGGCCAGGACCTCCGGCGCGGCATAGGCGACCGTTGCGAACACCGAACCCGCCACCGAGATCTCGTTCTGACCCCGATAGCGCGCCACGCCGAAATCGCCGAGCAGCACCCGTTCCTCAGGTCCGCCATCACCGGACAGCAGGAAGTTGGCGGGCTTCACATCGCGGTGGACGATGTGACGCTGGTGGGCGTAGTCGAGTGCTTTCGCTATCTCCTCGATGACGTGGACCGCACGGGCCGGAGTCATCTGTCCGTCCTGGAGCGCGGTGTCGGCGTCGGTTCCGGGCACGAACTCCATGGCGATCCACAGATGACCGTCGTCGCGGCCGCGTCGGTAGACCGTCACGATGTTCGGGTGGTTCAGCTGCGCGACGACGTCGGCTTCGCGCAGGAACCGGTTCTGGAAGTCGACGTCGTCGGACAACTGCTTGTTGAGGACTTTCAGCGACTCGTAGCGCGGCAGGTCTGGGCTGCGAGCGAGAAATACGGTACCCATCTGACCTTGGCCGAGCACACGCTCGATGCGGTATCCCGCAAGGGTCGAACCGCTGGTCAGCACCTGTTGAATATAGCCGCGCCGAACAGCATGGGTCGGGGACTGAGGGCTGGGCCATGCATGCGGTGCCAACGCTGTTCCATGCGTGCCTACGGGCGCCATGTCTGACTACTTTAGCACCGCTAAATTAGTGTGGCTGGCGAGAGTTTGCCGGTGCTATTCTTTGAGCGCTGGAACTGCAGAAGGGGTGGGGCTCGCATGTCGACCGAATCTGGTGCTGCCGCTGCGACGGGCGCGCTGTCGGGTGTCGGGAGCACTGTTCGGGGTGGCGCCGGGGGCTTCCTGGCCCTAGCTGGGATCGCCGAGCATGTGGAAGGCAGCGGCAAGGGGGATCATTGGGCGCAGGCCGGTCTGCTGGGGGATGGGATCTGTCTGGCCCAGGCATACCTGGGTGAGGCGTGGGCGACGCCGATCATCGCGGCCGGACTCACCGCCCTCACGGCGTACAGCCTGGCGTGCGGATTTCCGTTCACACCCGACGAAGGCGCCAAGTTCGCCAACGGCGCCGCAGAGTTCGGCAAGGTCGGTCTCGCTCTCGGGGCGGCTCAACCGACCTGGGAATGGACGGGGAGCGGGTCGGACACCTATGGCCGGCGCTGCCTGGATCAACTCGAGCTCGCCCAGCGGATGGCCGACGCCGACGACCGTCTGCATGCGATCCTTGCCGATCAGGCCCAGCAGATCCGTGCCGCTCGGGACATGGTCGACCAGAGCGCCACCGTCTTGGGGATCTCGATTCCAGTTGCGATGGCGCTGTTGGCTTTTGGGCCGCTCGGGTTTGTGGACTCCGAACTCATCCAAATCGCGGCCACGGTGACTGCGCTGGGAGTTGCGACGCCCGCCATGGAGAAGCTCATGAGCGAGGCTGCGGTCAACGCAGCACGGATCCGCAACGTCGCCGGCGACTACAGCCAGGTTGCCGCCGATGCCAGCCGCACTGGGTCGGTGGCAGGTTTCGGACCGAGCGCAGACGACGTCGCCCCCAGCGGTACGGCACGTCCGACGAACCCACCCGCTGCGAAGCCCGGCCCGGCGGGAACGCCGCCGAGTGGGGGCGCGCCCAGCGGGACTGCTGCACCTGGCGCAGGCACGCCCGGTGCGCCACACAAGCCCGCTGCACCTGGTGAAGGTTTGCCCGACGGCGGATCGGGAGCATCGGGCGCCGGGGTCCCACGGGGTGTCGCACCGGGTGGCGGAGCTTCCGCGGCAGAGGCGGCACCACCCCCTCCTGCCTCGGCTGTCGCCCCTGCTGACGCCGCCGTAGCCCCCGTGTCGGCGGGCGCGGGTGCTCCCAGCGGGGGTCTGCCCGGACTGCCTGGCGCAGTGCCCGGAGGTGGCGGATCCGGCGTGTTGGCATCCATGCTCGGACCCGCGACGCAGGCCGCGACCCAGGCTCTCGGGCAAGCCGGGCAGGGGGCGACGCCGGCACCTGCCGGAGCGCAGTCCCCACCGCCGGCGGCCGTACCGGGCGGCACCTCTGGCCAGGGGGCTACGCCGGGAACCCGTCCGGCCGCGCTCGGCCCCGAGCAGAAGCCGATCGGCGCGGTGTCAGAACCCGAACCGGAACCGGATCCCGAGGATCATGCGGTTGCCGACGGCGCCGGCCCGGTCGGACCGGGTGCGCGCGCACCCATCCATGTGGAGATCGAGCTCGACCCGAATCAGCTGACCGCACCGGTACACGTTGTGCTCGATCCCAAGAACGCCATGCCCGGATCGTCCGGGTAGGGCCACGACGACGAAAGCGGAGAGACAGATGTCAGGGGAGTTGAAGGTCACCACAGCGCACGTCAGAGGTCTGGCGGGCAAGCAGGGTGAAATCGCCACCGAGATCGAATCAGCCCGCGCGGCGACGGACGCGGTCCTGCGTGATGTCCTGTTCAGTCACGGGGCGATCTGCGGTTCCGCCAATGACGCCCTCGCGGTGGCCGTTGCCGCCCGTGACAGCGCCTGCGCGGCGATGCGGGAGGTGTCGACAGGTCTGGAAGAGCATCTGACCGCAGCCGCTGCGGCCTATGACGCCGCCGACGCCTCCACAACGGGCGCCCTCGATCAGTCGATGCTGGGCGGCGGCGGAACCTTCTAGCTCAAACGCAAACACAACGGCCCGCCACCTCGTCGGTGGCGGGCCGCTGTGCACGTCGATTAGGGGCGTCGGCCGCGTCAGGCGGTTTCGTCCATGACGTACCGGGAGCGGTTGACGTTGACCGGGTATCCGTTCCGTTCGGCCAATCCCCGCAGCTGCCGCAGCGCGAAGCTGCGCGGCCGGCCGGACTCGGGGATCACGATGCCGGCCCAGAGCCCCTCGGCGCCGGGTGATTCGCACGCCTCGCGCGCGCATTGCCAGCGGCGCGGGCACTGGCGGCAGAGCGCTTTGGCCCCTTCGTCGATCTGCAGGGTCCAACGCGCAGGTTCCTTGGTGCACGGTCCCAGCGGGAGCTCCAGAAGTGCGACGCTGGAGGCGGTGAGGGTGGTGGCCGGCGAGGTTGTCATCGTGAACTTGAGTCCTTCTACGACGGGGCGATAACGACAATGCAAACTATAGCGACGATAAAGTTAGGGTTCAAGTTAAAGGGCGCTCATCATCCCCAACTCTGGCGCGGAGGTGGGGTAAACTCACCAGACAAGCAAGCCGCCAGCCCGAAGGATGTCCCGTTACGTTGAGCGATCACGCTTCGACCGGCGGTGTCGAGGTTCGTGGTGATCCGTCCGGCTCGAGTGGATCCGGCGCGCAGGCCGGCAGGGTCCGGGCCGGTGCGGCGGTGGCCGCGCGGCGCCGTCAGCTGGGGATCAGCCAACGCAGCCTTGCTGCCGATGGAGTGATCACCGCGGCGGCGCTGATCGCTTTCGAGAAGGGCCGGAGTTGGCCGCGTGACGGCACCCGCCGCAAGCTGGAGACGGTCCTCGGATGGGAACCCGGCTCGATCGACCGCATCAGGCGGGGTGAGGCACCTGACGGCCCGTCTCCGCAGGCCGCCATCGGTGCGGAACCCTCGCTTCTGGTGGCGGCACTGGCATCCGCGGCCAGCGCGCTGACCTCGGTGATCGAGGCCCTGCCAGCCCCTGACGCTCCGGAGTTCCCCGCTCGGGCAACCTCGGTGCTGGCCGACCTGCGGCAGTTGGAGTCCGTCGCGTCCAAAGCGGCCCGCGTCGGTCCCGCCACACCTGAGTTGTTGAAGGCGCTCTCGGCGACCCGCCGTCTATACGACGAGTTGATGCTGGCAGCGGCGCGTTCCCCGGGTGCCACCCTGGGTCAGCGGGTGTACGCCGTACGGCGCCTCAACACGCTGGCCGATGCCGAGTTGGCGCAGGCCAGTGGTATTTCCGAGGCTGTGATCGTCAAAGCTCAGGCCGAGCAACCGCTGAGCGCCACCGAGGCGGCCGCGCTGGAGACCGCGGTCGCGCAGTTCAACTGGACGTGAGGCGATCCCGGCGGCACGCTGATGTTTGCTGAAACGCGGCGCCGGGGGTGCTGCCAGCCCCAAGAAGTGCATCCTGACCAGTGTCGCCGCTGTTAGGCTCGATATGTGGCCGAGGGGTGGGCTGGAAAGCCATTCAAGCTTCTCTTAACGGCGGGGCTTTTGTCGCCGGTGAGAACGCGATGACGTCGTACCTGCAGAACGCGGGCGCCGAGGCTCTCATCGACGACGTGGTCGCCGCGGAACTCACCGTCGACGGCGTGCTGGTCGTCGCCGACAGGCTGGGGATCGGCGACTTCCCAACGGTCCTCGCATTGCGTCTCAACATCCCTTTCCCCGACCTGCGAGAGACGGTCTGGGAGCAGGTCGCCCGCGATCTGACCGCACAGGGCATCCTGACCGCGTACGGCGAACCGCACCCGGCTGTGGCGGACATGCTGCATACGCTGAGTAGGTCCGACCGGACGCTGGAGGGCCGCTGGTGGCGGCGCGACCGGGGCGGCGAGATGACCCGTTTCGCGGTCAGTCGTCGTGGCGATCGGCACGTGATCGCGGTACGTCATGGTGAACTGGTTGTGCTGCAGCGGGTTTCGTCGAAGGTTGGCTTGGCTGCCATGGTGGCTGCCGTGCTGGGCTCGGGCGATTCGGCCGATGTCGAGCCGTTGACCGGGCTGGCGGCCACCCTCGGGCAGTGCCGGACCGCCGATCAACTCGGCCAGTTCGAGATCGGCCTGGCGTCGGCACGCACCTATGCCGCTCTCATCGCCGAGCCGGCCAGCTGGTCGGAGATCATCGTCACTCAGCGTCACCCCGGCGGCACGGTGACCCACACAGACGTCGCCGCCGGTGTACTCGACGGACCACAGGGCCGGATCGTGTCGATTCCTCGCCTGGTCAACGGCGAGCTTTACGGCAGCTTCCTGCCGGGCAGTGATGCCAACCTGCAGCGGGCCCTGGACGGGTTGGTGCAGTTCCTGCCGGCCGGTGCCTGGTTCGACCCCGAAGAGACCGGCGCTGCTGGCGGTTTCGAGTGAGAAGCACAATCACACCGTCAGAAGGACGACGACCGTGAGTTACATGCCCGAGGACGACTGGGAGGTTCCCGACTTCGGTCCGGGGCCTTCACCCGACGCCGACGACGCGTCCTCGCTGGACTACCTCTACGACCCTGCGCCGGGTGCCTCCGTTGAACATGACGGGGTGCCCGAAGGAGCCCCCGGGCGCGAACTGCCGGCCTTCAGCGTGACCAACCCTGCGGGAACGGTCACCGCCACGGCGCTGCTGGTCGGACGGCTGCAGCGAATCGAACTCGCACCCCACTCGAAGTTGGCGACCGCGATGACCGAAGACGAACTCGCGCAGGAGATTCTGTTGGTAGGCCGGCTGGCCGGCCAGAAGGCCCGCTCCGAACTCTTCACGGTCATGATGGATCAGACGGCGGCCGCCGGCCAGGATCCGGAGACCGCGCGCCGCTTCCTCCGAGACGACGTCGGCCTGCCCACCCCGGAAGAGTCGACCGCAGCCCAGGCCGAGGCCTTCGGCGCGCGGTACCGGGAGAGCCATGGCTGACCACATTGTCAACATCTTCGCCAGCGCGGTCGGCATGCTGGCGTCGTCCCCTGCTCGCTCCCACGAATTGTTCAGGGAAATAACCGATTACGACGACTCCGCCTGCGACGCCTGGGTCGGTCGGATCGGCTGTGGGGATACCGACCGGGTGACGCTGTTCCGGGCGTGGTACTCGCGCAGGAACTTCGGCCGATTGGCCGGTGCTGCCGAAGTCGCCCTCAACGCGCTCAACGCGCGGGTGCCGATCGGCGGGGGGTTCGGCAACATCACCTACCCGGTCAACTCTCCACTGGCCCTGACCATGGGCTTCGCGGTCTCTGAGGCCACCGCGGGGAACTACGCCGACGCGATGGAGGCCATCGGCGATGCCGCCGCACCTCCCGGCGCCGCGTACCTGGTCTCCTGGGTCAAGGCGGTGATCTACGGCGCCGCCCAGCGTTGGACCGACGTCATCGACGAGGTCAGGAACGCCGAATCCTGGCCTGACCCGTTCCTCGCTTCGGCGGCCAAGGTGGCCCATGGGGTCGCCGCGGCGAACCTTGGGTTGTTCAACGAGGCTGAACGCCGACTGACTGAGGCGAACTCGGCGCCGGCCGGTGCGGCGTGCGCCACCGTCATCGCGTGGTATCTCTCGATGACCCGCCGTGCGCTGGGCAACGAGGACGGCGCGGTGGTGCTGCTGGAGTGGTTGCAGGCCACCCATCCGACCCCGAGAGTGGCGGAGGCCCTGAAGAATCCCGGCTTCCGGTTGATCACCACCTCCGCCGAGAGCATCGAGTCCCGCAGCGACGCATGGGATCCGCAGAGTGTCGTCGCCGACAACTCCGGCCGGGAGGCCCTGCTCGCCGAAGCGCAGAAGGAACTGGACGGCCAGATCGGACTGGGACGGGTCAAGGAACAGGTCGACCGCTACCGGGCGGCGACGCAGATGGCCAAAGTCCGTGGCGCCCGGGGCATGAAGGTGGGCCAGTCCAGTCGGCACATGATCTTCACCGGACCGCCAGGTACCGGCAAGACGACCATCGCCCGAGTTGTCGCCAACATCCTTGCCGGCCTTGGGGTTATCGCGGAACCGAAACTGGTGGAGACCTCGCGCAAGGACTTCGTCGCCGAGTACGAGGGGCAGTCGGCGGTCAAGACCACCAAGACCATCGACCGCGCCCTCGGCGGTGTGCTGTTCATCGACGAGGCCTACACGCTCGTCCAGGAACGCGACGGGCGCACCGACCCGTTCGGCACCGAGGCACTGGACACCCTGCTGGCCCGGATGGAGAACGACCGGGACCAGTTGGTCGTGGTCATCGCGGGCTACAGCAATGACATCGACCGTCTTCTGGAGGCCAACGACGGATTGCGTTCCCGCTTCGCCACCCGCATCGAGTTCGAGTCGTACTCGCCCGATGAGATCGCCCAGATCGCCGACGTGCTTGCGGAGAAGAGCGACTCGCGTCTGGACAACGACGCCGTCCAGCACGTCGTCAAAGCGGCGACCGCGCTGAGCGGTCAGCGTCTCAACGGCAAGCCCGCCCTCGACATCGCCGGGAATGGCCGTTACGCAAGGCAATTGGTGGAAGCGGCGGAGGAGTGCCGCGACCTGCGGTTGAGTCGATTGCCGAACCTGGAGCAACTCGCGACTGAGGAGCTGGCCACCGTGACCGGTGACGACATGGCCGCGGCGATCTCAGCCGTCCATTCCCGGCTCGGCGTGGGGGAGTAGCCGGTGGCGGGATATCGGCTCACCACCAAGGTCCAGGTCAGCGGCTGGCGCTTCCTGCTTCGCCGGGTCGAGCATGCGATTGTCCGGCGCGACACCCGCATGTTCGACGATCCGTTGCGGTTCTACAGCCGCGCGGTCGCCACGGGCGTCATCATCGCGACCCTGGTCGGTGTGGGCGCGGTGTTGTCGGCGTACTTCAAGCCGTTGGGCAAGCGCGGCAACGACAGCCTGGTCGTGGACCGTTCGACGAACCAGCTCTACGTGATGCTGCCTGGATCATCGCAGCTGCGACCCGTGTACAACCTGACCTCGGCGCGCCTCGTACTCGGGAGCGCGGGCAGCCCGGTGGCGGTGAAGTCCGAGGAACTCAACAAGATTCCCAAGGGGCAGCCGATCGGCATTCCCGGTGCCCCCTATGCCACCCCGGTGTCGAAGAACCCTGCCTCGAACTGGTCATTGTGCGACACCGTCATGAACCCGCAGTCGGTGTCGCCGACGGTGGATACCGCCGCGATCGTGTTGCCGGTGACCACCGACGCCGCGATCGGTGCGATGGCCGAGGGCCAGGGCGTCGTCGTCTCCTTCGAGAGACGCGACTGGCTGGTCACCAGGGACGGCCGGCACGCCATCGACCTGGCCAACCGGGCGGTGGCCGCCGCCGTCGGGGTACCCGTCACCGTGAAGGCCACCCCGATCTCGCAGGGCCTGTTCAACGCGATCAAGGACGTCGGACCGTGGCAGCTGCCGCCGATCGACAAAGCCGGTGAGCCCAACAGCGTCGGACTGCCGCGTAACCTGGTGATCGGATCGGTATTCCAGGCATTGGGCGACAAGGGAACTCAGAACTACGTCGTCCTCTCCGACGGGGTGGCCAAAGTCGGCAACATCACCGCCGCGGCATTGCGCGCCAGTGACTCCCACGGTCTGGTGACCCCGCCTATGCTCGAGATCAGCCTGGTCACGAAGACACCGGAGAAGGTGTACGACTCGCCGCTGCCGACCGTGCCGCTGACCATCATCGACCGCGCCGAATCCCCGGTGTTGTGCTGGACCTGGTCGCGGGCCGCCGGCGAGCAGACGGCTCAGAGTTCGGTACTCGTGGGCAGGCACCTCCCGCTGACGCCGGATCGCCTGAACACCGGAATCAAGCAGATCGCCGGTGGGCTGACGGTCTTCATCGACGGCGGTCAGTACGTGCGGTTGCAGGCACCCGACCCGCGCTACGGCGAGGGCCTCTACTACGTCGACCCCCAAGGCGTCCGTTACGGACTGGCCGATGAGGAGACGGCGAAGGTTCTTGATCTTTTCGACCCGAAGAACGCGCCCTGGCAGGTGGTGAACCTGCTCGTCGACGGACCGGTGCTGTCGAAGCAGGCGGCTCTAGTCGAGCACGACACACTGCCGGCCGATCCGCGGCCCCGCCCCATCGGTGACGGTCAGCCCGGTCAGAACGGAGGCCGATGACCACCCGGAAGTTCACCCCCACGATCAAGCGCGGACCACGCCTGACCCCGGGCGAGATCACCGTGGCCCCGCCGGATGATCTCGGCATCGAGATACCGGCGTCCGGTCTGCAGAAAGCTCTGCCGTACGTCATGGGCGGCGGGATGCTGGGGATGATCGGCATCATGCTCTTCACCGGTGTACGGCAGCTTTCGCCGTACATGCTGATGATGCCGCTGATGATGATCATGGCAACCGTCGGCTTCATGGCCGGCGGCGGCCCGAGCGGCAAAAAAATCCCCGAGATCGACGAGGACCGTAAGGAATACCTGCGCTACCTCGGCAACATCCGCAGCCGCGTCACCGAGTCCGCCACCGCGCAGGTCGCGTTCTTCGCCTACCACGCGCCCCACCCCGACGACCTGCTGTCCCTCGTCGGCTCCACCCGGCAGTGGTCGCGCCCGGCGAACTCCGAGTTCTATGCCGCCACCCGGATCGGGATCGGCTCGGAACCGGCGGTCGACCGGTTGCTCAAACCGGCTCTCGGGGGCGAACTGTCGGGTCCGGACGCTGCCCCGCAGGCCCACCTCGAGCCGGTGAGCCACATGTGGCTCACGAAATTCCTGCGCACTCACGGTCTGGTTCACGATTGCCCGAAGCTGGTTCAGCTCAGGACATTCCCGACCATCGCGATCGGCGGCGACCCTGACCGTGCCGCCGCCCTGCTCCGGGCGATGATCTGCCATCTGGCGGTGTTCCACCCGCCGGACCTGCTGCAGATCCGGGTGCTGACCACAGATCCCGAGGACCCGGACTGGGAATTCCTGAAGTGGCTGCCGCACACCCAGGACCAGACCGAGACCGACGAGACAGGTTCGGCCCGAATGGTGTTCACCCGCACCGACGGTTTCACCGACCTCGCGGCCCGCGGACCGCACACCCCGGACGCGGCCCCCGGCGGTCCGTGGGTGGTGGTGGTGGATCTGACCGGTGAAGGGGCCGGGTTCCCGGTGGACGGCCGCGCCGGTGTGACGGTGCTGACGCTGGGCAATCACCGCGGTTCGGCCTACCGGATCAAAGTGGCCGAGGACGGAACCGCCGAGGACAAGCTGCCCAATCACGGCTATCGCCTGCTGGTCTCGGGTTGCGACGAGGTCTCACCCGCCGACGCCGGCCGGATCGCCCGGAAGCTCGCGGGGTGGTCCATCACCGGCGCGATCATCGACAAAGGGACCCGGGTTCAGAAGAAGGTGGCCACCGAGTGGTACCAACTCGTCGGTGCCGAGTCCGTCGAGCAGGTGACCCCCGCCCGGTGGCGGATGTTCGCCGACACCGACCGGGACCGGCTGAGGATCCCGTTCGGCCATGAACTCAAGACCGGTGACATCCAGCACCTGGACATCAAGGAGGGCGCCGAATTCGGTGCCGGTCCGCACGGAATGCTCATCGGAACAACCGGTTCGGGCAAATCGGAGTTCCTGCGCACGCTGATCCTGTCGTTGGCGGCCACGCATCACCCCGATCAGGTCAACCTGCTGCTGACCGATTTCAAGGGCGGCTCGACCTTCCTGGGCATGGAAAAGCTGCCGCACACCGTCGCGGTGGTGACCAACATGGAGGAGGAGGCCGAACTCGTCAGCCGCATGGGCGAAGTGCTCATGGGCGAACTCGACCGCCGGCAGGCGATCCTGCGTCAGGCCGGTATGCAGGTCGGCGCGGCCGGAGCGCTGTCGGGGGTGGCCGAGTACGAGAGGCATCGCGAACGCGGGGCCGACCTTCCGCCGCTGCCGACGTTGTTCGTCGTCGTCGACGAGTTCGCCGAACTCCTGCAGAACCATCCGGACTTCATCGCCCTGTTCGACCGGATCTGCCGGGTGGGCCGATCCCTGCGCGTGCACCTGCTGCTGGCCACCCAGTCGCTCAACACCGGCGGTGCGCGCATCGACAAACTCGAGCCCAACCTGACCTATCGGATCGCGCTGCGCACCACCAGTTCAGCGGAATCCAAGGCGGTGATCGGGACACCGGAGGCGCAATACATCACCAACAAGGAGAGCGGTGTCGGATTCCTGCGGGTCGGCATGGAGGACCCGGTCAAGTTCCAGGCCGCCTACACCGGCAACACCTACGTCCCCGCCGCGCTGACAGAGTCCGACGCGGCGTCGACTGAGCGGAAGAACCAGGGTCTGGACGGTTTCCGGATCCGGAAATTCACCACCGCCCCGGTGTTCGACGCAGCAGGAGCCCGACGTGAGTACTGACGCCGAACCCCGGGTGCTGCGGGAGGTCGTGCTCAACCAGCTGACGACCGGAGAGACGCGTGCCTACCGAATGTGGTTGCCGCCGTTGACCGATCCCTCCCCGGTCGACGAGCTCGTCAGCCGGGACCGCCGCCAGCCGCTGCGCTTTCCCTTGGGCATCATGGACGAACCCCGCCGTCACCGCCAGGAGGTGTGGGGAATCGACGTCTCCGGAGGCGGCGGGAACATCGCGATCGGCGGTGCACCGCAGAGTGGGAAGTCGACGTTCCTGCAGACCATGATGCTGTCGGCCGCGATGACCCACAGTCCGCGTGACGTGCAGTTCTATTGCATCGACTTCGGCGGCGGCGGGTTGATCTACCTCGAGGACCTTCCCCACGTCGGCGGGGTTGCGGCCCGTACCGAGCCGGACAAGGTCAATCGCACCGTTGCGGAAATGAAAACCGTTCTGCGCCGGCGGGAACAGGCGTTCAAGGAATACCGTGTCGGATCCATCGCCGACTACCGCCAGATGCGCTGGAACCCTGGTCATCCGGCGTCGCAGGACCGCTTCGGCGATGTCTTCCTGGTGATCGACGGCTGGCCCGCGTTCGTCAGCGAGTTCCCCGATCTCGAACCGGTCGTCCAGGACATCGCCAGCCAGGGTCTGGCCTTCGGTGTGCACACAGTGATCGCCACGCCACGCTGGACCGAGCTGAAGGCCAAGGTGCGCGACTACCTGCAGACCAAGGTCGAGTTCCGACTCGGCGACGTCAACGAGACACAGGTCGACCGGATGACCCGCGAGATCCCGTTCAACCGTCCCGGGCGTGCCATCTCGGCGGAGAAGCACCACCTCATGATCGGCGTACCGCGTCTTGACGGCATGCACAGCGCGGAGAATCTCGTCGCTGCGATGACCGCCGCCGTCGATCGTGTCGCCGCGGCCAACACCGACCTCGCTCCTCAGGTTCGGGTGCTGCCGGAGCGGATCCACCTGCGCGAGCTCGATCCGAATCCTCCCGGGCCGCAGTCGGACTACCGCACCCGGTGGGCTGTCCCGGTCGGCATCCGGGAGTCGGACCTCTCGCCGGCGACCGCCGACATGGCTGCCATGCCGCATCTGCTGATCTTCGGCGCCGCCAAGTCGGGGAAGACGACGATCGCCCACGCTGTCGCCCAGGCGATCTGCGCCCGCAACGACCCGTCGCAGGTGCGGTTCATGCTCGCCGACTTCCGCTCCGGACTTCTCGACGCAGTGCCGCAGAGCCACCTGCTCGACGCGGGGGCGATCAACCGCAACATCAACTCCCTGGAAGAGGCGATCAAGGCGCTGGCCGCCAACCTCGCCAAGCGGCTGCCGCCGGCGGACCTCACCGCCGCCCAGCTGCGGGCCAGGTCGTGGTGGACCGGACCCGACGTCGTCCTGCTGGTTGACGACTGGCACATGATCGTCGCGGCCAGCGGGGTGATGCCCCCGATGGCACCGCTGTTCCCGCTGCTCCCGGCCGCCGCCGACATCGGCCTGCATGTCGTGCTCACCTGCCAGATGAGCCAGGCGCACAAGGCGACGATGGACCGGTTCGTCGGGCCGCTGTACGGCGCCGGGTCACCCACGCTGTTCCTGTCCGGGGACAAGCAGGAGTTCCCGTCGAGCGAGATCAAACTCAAGCGGCGCCCCCCTGGCCAGGGCTTTTTCGTCACTCCCGATGGGAAAGAGGTCATTCAGGCGGCTTACATCGAGCCGCCCGCCGAATAAGTGCATCGACCACTCTCGGCACGCAAGTAGACTGGTAGTCACAACTTCAGCAAAGTTAAAGAGCATGGCGTAGCAAAGCGTCACTGGGGCTCGGAGCCAGCGGGAGGCTGGCGGGAGCCGGCACCTCGGAACGCGCGATCACCATAGGGAGGACAAGCACATGGAACCCATGAGTCACGATCCGGCGGCTGCGGGCGTCGGCGGGGCGGTCGTCGCCAACGGCGCCACCGGCGCCGCGGCCGGCACTGCCGCGGGTGCCGCCACCACCGCGTTGGTCCCGGCCGGCGTCGATGAGGTCTCGGCTCTGGCTGCGCTGACGTTCGGGTCCGAAGGCGCTCAGGTCACCGCGATCAACGCGCTCGCCCAGGAAGAGGTGACCCGGGCTGGAGCTGCGGTGATCGAGGTCGCCGCTACCTATGCCGAGGTGGATGAGGCACACGGCGCGATCCTGAGCTGACGCTCGGCGCGACGGATTCACGGGACTGGATCGAGACGGGGGCGGGGGTGACACAGTAGATGGCTGGATTGCCGATTCCGGCGTTGCCGATGTGGCATGCGATGCCGCCGGAGATCAACACCTCCCGGCTGATGCTGGGAGCCGGGTCCGCGCCGATGCTCCAGGCGGCGTCGGGCTGGGAAGCCTTCGCGCTGTCCCTGGAGGCTCAGGCCGACGAGTTGGCGGCCTCGCTGGCACAGCTTTCAGCAATGTGGACCGGGGCGGCTAGCGAACGAGCGGTCTCCGCGATCACGCCGGCGATCACCTGGATGAGGACGACGAGTCTGCAGGCACACAAGCGTGCGCTGCAGGCCGCCGCCCAGGCCACGGCTCACACCACCGCGCTGGCCGAAACCCCACCCATCCCCGAGATCGAGGAAAACCACATCACCCACGGGGTGCTCGAGGCCACGAATTTTCTCGGCGTCAATGCGGTGCCGATCGCGATCAACGAAGAGGACTACTTCGTCCGGATGTGGACTCAGGCCGCAGCCGCCATGGACGCCTACCAGGCGGAGACCGTGGTGAACACCACGTTCGAACCGATCTCCCCCCTGCCGGCCATCGTCGTTCCCGGAGTCGCCGAGGCTGCAGGTGCAGCCGGCGTGGCTCAGGCGGCCGCCATGGCACCCAGCGCCGCCGCCCGCGAGGCGGCCATCGCCCACGTCGGAGCGCAGGCGACCGCCGAGTCCACGGCCCTGCAGGTTGGCCGAGTCGCCTCAACCGCGGATCAGGCTGCGATGACCGGCGAGAACAAAGCGCAACGAGCCGGTGAGACCGCCGCGAACAGCCGGACCGGCCAGGATCAGCTCGGCCAGCAAGGCATGCAGATGATGAGCCAGATGGCTTCGCAGGTCACACAGTTGCCGCAGCAGGCCGGCCAGCTGCTGCAGAGCCCGATGCAGCAGCTCACTCAACCGCTGCAGCAGGTCTCACAGCTGTTCGGCCAGTTCGGTCAGGGCCACGGCGGCACGGGCGGTATCGGCGGTCTCGGATCGTCGCTGTCCGGTGGAGGACTCGGCCGCGGAGCGCAGGTCGGCATGATCGGCGCGCACCCGTTCTCCAGCCATCCACTCGCCGGCGGCGGCGGCCCGTCGGTCGGTGCGGGACTGGTGCGAGCCGCTTCGCTGCCCGGGGCCGGGGGTCTCGGTGCCCGTACGCCGATGTTGGCCGGGCTGCTCGGTGTCGGAGAGTCGGGATTGAACCCGGCCTCGGTGGCGGCCGGCGCGGCCGCCGGGTCCGCGGCGACCGGCCTGGCTCCCGTTGGCGCCGGCGGTGCCGGAGGCATGGGGGGCGCCCCGATGGGCCACATGGGCAACCGGGGTACCAGCGGCGGGCGTCGTCAGGCCCTCGGCGGACCCGAGGCGCTGGAGTACGACATCGAAGAAGAAGACGCCGATGACTGGTAGTCGTATCAGCGGCACCTATCGCATTGGTGCACAAGGACGTCCCGCCCGTCCGGGCCGGGGAACTCGCCAATCCCATGGTGAGGACACAGGAAGAGAATAAGGAAAACAGCAATGGCACAGATGAATACCGATGCTGCTGTCCTCGCCAAGGAGGCCGGCAACTTCGAGAGAATCTCGGGCGAACTGAAGGCAGTGATCGCTCAGGTCGAGGGCACCGCCGGCTCCCTGGCCGGGCAGTGGCACGGACAGGCCGGTCAGGCCGCCCAGGCTGCGCTGCTCCGCTTCCAGGAGGCCGCCAACCGGCAGGTCCAGGAATTGAACGACATTTCCAACAACATCAGCACCGCCGGCGTGCAGTACACCTCCGCCGACGAGGACCAGAGTTCGTCGCTGCAGTCGGCGATGAACATCTGATTGCCGCTACCCCATAGACATCTAAAAACGAACTCGGACAACGGAAATCAAGGGAGAATTGAGAATGTCGGAACAGTTGTGGAATTTCGCCGGTATCGAGGGCGGTTCCTCGGAGATCCAGGGTGCGGTGTCGACCACCCACGGTCTGCTCGACGAGGGCAAGGGCTCGCTGGCGGCGCTGGCCTCGGTGTGGGGCGGCTCGGGCTCGGAGGCCTACCAGGCCGTGCAGCAGCGCTGGGACAGCACCTCCGCTGAGCTGAACTCTGCTCTGCAGAACCTGGCCCAGACCATCAGTGAGGCCAGCTCCAGCATGCAGGGCACGGAATCCGCTGTGACGGGCATGTTCGGCTGATTCAATAGCACCAGGCGGAGTTGGCGGGGACGTTCCGACGGACCCGCCAACTTCCGTCTGGGATCACCATGGGGAACTACACCCGTTAGTCATCAGTGACCTGGAGAGGTGCTCGTGCCGGACGATTACGAAAGTCTGTTCAAAGCCACTGCTGGCGAGGATGATTCGCCGCCGGTGGACGATGACGCGACCGCGCACCTGCCCGAGGGCCCCACATCCGCAGCCGACGAATTCGGCTCTCCCGGCGGCTGGGATCCCGCCGCCGACGGGGGAGCGGGGCCCACGCCCGCCGCCTCCCAAGCCCGGGGGTCGCAGCGGCCGGGCCTGCAGCCCAACGTCGGTCTACCTCCCGGGCCGCCTCCCGTCGCACGTCCGCCGGTCCGGTCGTGGCCGGGAATGCCTGCACCGGTGTCGGGCCCCCAGTTGGGTGGGCCTGCTGGTGCGCCCCCCACCACCGCGAGTCCGATCGCCGCCACCCCGACCGCCGCCGCTCCGCGGACCGAGCAGTGGAGTGCCGAGCAAACCGACTCCGAGGCAACAACTCTCGTCTCGACCCAGACCGCTGCCGATGTGCTGAACCGGGCTGTCCCGGCGTCCGCCACACAGCAGTACACCGATGGGCGTACAGAAATCGTCAACGTCTGGCCGGTCACCGAGGCCATGGCCAGTACTTCCGAGCAGCCCACCTCGGTGGCCAGCATCGGCAACAACCGCGCTATCGACGCACTGTCCCACGTCGACGTCAAGACGTCGGTGAAGATGCCCTCCCAGCGTGGGTGGAGGCACATCCTCTACATGCTGACCCGGATCAATCTCGGTCTGTCCCCGGACGAGATCTACGAGATGGATCTGCACACCCGCATCCGGCGCAATGCGCGGGATTCCTATCAGATCGGTGTTTTCGGACTCAAGGGCGGTGTGGGTAAGACCGCGGTGACCGTGGCGCTGGGATCGACTCTGTCCAAGGTTCGTGGCGACCGCATTCTGGCCATCGACGCCGATCCGGACGCCGGGAACCTGGCCGACCGCTGCGGGCGGGAGTCCGCGGCGAGCATCGCCGATCTGCTGTCCGACCGGAACCTGTCGCGTTACAACGATATTCGCGCGTACACCAGCATGAACAGGGCGAATCTCGAGATACTGTCCTCCGACGAGTACAGCGTCGCGCGGCGTCCCTTCGGCCCGGAGGAGTGGGAGGCGGTCACCAACATCGTCTCGCGCTACTACAACCTCGTGCTCGCCGATTGCGGTGCTGGCCTGTTCCATCCCGCTGCCCGCGCCGTTCTGGGCACCATCTCCGGTCTGGTGATCGTGGCCAGCGCCTCGATCGATGGAGCCCGCCAGGCCGCGGTCACCATGGACTGGTTGCGCCAGAACGGTTATCAGCACCTGCTCGGAAGAACCTGCGTGGTGATCAACCACACCGTTCCCGGCAAGCCCAACATCGACGTCGACGACCTGGTGCAGCAGTTCCAGCGCCACGTCAGCCCCGGGCGGGTCGTCGTGCTTCCCTACGACAAGCACATCGCCGCCGCCACCGCGATCGACTTCGATCTGCTCGGTTCGGTCTACCAGCGCCGGATGACCGAACTGGCAGCCGCTCTCTCGGATGACTTCGAGCGCCTGGAACGTCGGTGAGCGCCCCGGCGTCGGCTCCGCCCGGCCGTTCCCGACCTGACCGGCCGGCCACCACCCGGGTGACCATCCTGACCGGGCGGCGGATGACGGACCTGGTGCTGCCGGCCGTCGCCCCGGTCGAGGCCTACATCGACGAGACGGTCGGGGTTCTCGAAGACCTCCTGGAGGGCACCCCTGCCGACATCCTGGCCGGGTTCGACTTCAAAGCCCAAGGCGTCTGGTCGTTCGCCAGGCCGGGATCGCCGCCCCTGAAACGCGACCGCTCGCTCGAGGAGTCCGGGATCGTCGACGGGTCGCTGCTCACCCTGGTGTCGACCAGTCGGACCGAACGCTACCGGCCACTGGTCGAGGACGTCATCGATGCGATCGCGGTACTCGACGAATCTCCCCAGTTCGACCGCTCGGCCCTGAACCGCTTCATCGGGGTCGCGATCCCGGTGGTGGCGACCGCCACCGCCGTTATGTCCTTCATCAGTTGGCTGCGTAGCGGGCAGACGTGGTGGTGGACCGTCGGCTTGATGATCCTGGGACTTTTGGCACTGGCCGGAAGTTGGCAGGCCTGGGCCCGTTACCGCCAGGCGAGCTTCTCGGAGAGCCTGCTGATTGCCGCCGCGGCTCTGCTGGCCGCAGGGGCGGCGACGGCAGTGCCGTTGCCCCGCGGATTCACCTCGGCGGGTGCTCCGCAATTGGCCGCTGCGGCAGCAGTGTTCGCCGCGGTCGCCATCTTCACCCGCGGCGGTCCGCGCGGACGTGCCGAGGTTGCGGCCTTCGCCGGAACGCTGGCGGTCGTGGGCACGGCCGCGGCCATCGCCTACGGTTACGGGTGGAAGGCGTGGGTGCCCGCCGCAGCGGTCGCCGTCGGTCTGATCGTGGTGACCAACGCCGCGAAACTGACTGTGGCGGTTGCCCGTATCGCCCTGCCGCCGATCCCGGCCCCCGGTGAGACCGTCACCCATGAGGAACTGCTGGACCCGGTCACCGATCCGCAGGCGCTGGCTGAGGAGTCCTCGACCTGGCGGGCCATCATCGCTTCGGTGCCGGAGTCCGCGGCGCGACTGACCGAGCGCAGCGAGTTGGCCAAACGCCTGCTGATCGGCTTCGTCGCGGCGGGTTGTGTGATCCTGACCGCCGGCGCGATCGCGGTCGTGGTTCCCGGCCACTTCCTGGTGCACAGCACCATCGTCGCCGGACTTGTCACGGTGATCTGTGCGTTTCGGGCGCGACTGTATGCCGAACGTTGGTGTGCCTGGTGGCTGTTGGGCGTCTCGGTGGCGGTGCCCATCGGCGTGCTGGCCAAGATGTGCCTGTGGTTTCCGAAGTGGGCCTGGCTGGCGGTCGCGGTGTTCGTCGTCCTGGCCATCGCCTCGCTCGTTCTGGTCGGCGCCACCGAAGGCGTTCGGCGGGTCTCGCCGGTGGCTCGACGGGTGCTCGAACTCGTCGATGGAATCGCGATCGCGGCGGTGATCCCCTTGCTGCTCTGGATCGCCGGTGTGTATGACGCGTTGCGAAACCTGAGGTTCTAGAGGGTTTCTCATGACAGAACCGTTGACAGACGCTGAGGACCCCGGACTGATGGACCGCTTGGAAGCGATTCTTAGGGGCCGTGTTGGTGGTTAGCCAGCTCAACGTGCCAGTCACTGATAAAACGAGGGCGCCTGACTCTGCCTCGCGCCTGACTCTGCCTCATGGAAATAGGATTTTTGTTTCCTATAGTGGAGCACCATGACCGACACGTTGATCGTCGACCCTGACCGGCTCGCCAGCGCGAGCTCGGCGCTCGGTGCCGCTGCATCGCAGATTCCTGTGGTGACGCCGTACGCGCCCTCAGTCGGTGCTGACCCGCTGTCGCTGGCGATTGCCCAAGGATCATCGGAGATCGAGATGCCGATGCAGGCCCTCCCTGCCATCAAAAGGGATGCGACGGAGACCGCGATGAACGTGGGTGCCGCCGGGAAGATGTACGCCGATGCCGACCGAGAGGCTGCTGAGAACGCCTCCCGTCTCCGATTCTTCACTCCGGGTTCACCGGGCCTCGGAGATGGCGGATTGGCGACAGCCCCGGGCGCCGGTGCCGGTGGCGCAGGTGCGGGCATCGGTTCGGGCGTTGGTGCCGGTGCTGGGTCAGGCCTGGGCTCGGGCGCTGGTGTCGCAGGTGCCGCGGCCTCGGCGGCGGGAGTTCCGGGCGCAGGCCAAGCCGGCGGACTGAGCCAGATGATGGGTGCGCCCATGCAGATGGCGCAGCAGGCGGGCCAGATTCCGCAACAGCTTGCTCAGATGGCGGGGTCGGCACCCCAGGGTGTGATGCAGGGTGCTCAGGGGGCAGTGCAGCAGGTGACACAGATGGCGGGGCAGTTCGGCAAGGCTTCCGGCGACGACGGCAAAGGGTCTGATCTGCCGGTGGATCGTGACCCGGCGCGCGACGACCGTCCCGAGGACCGGCCAGCAGAGACCGTGCTCTAGCGGCTGTTGATCAGCGGAACGGTTGGTTGCCGAAGCGGTCGAGATGCACCACCTCGCCGATCGGTCGGCGGGTGGTGGGGCCGTAGCGCCCCTTGGCCCAGCCGATCGGGATGATGCACACCGGGGTGATGTCGCGTGGCAGACCGAGGATGCGCCGTACCGACGGCACCCACCAGATCGGCAGCGTCTGCAGCGACGCCCCCAGGCCAACCGCCCGGCACGCCAGCAGCAGGTTCTGGACCGCCGGGAACACCGATCCGTAGAACGACGCCACTGAGATCTGCGGGTGGCCAACCGGCTTGTGCTTGAGACCCCTTCGGTAACAGGGGATCACGAACACCGGGAGCTTCTCGAAGTTCTCCGCCTGCCATTGCCCCGGGGCCATGTTGCGCCGCGCCTGCTCGTCACCGCGCGCCTGGCGTTCGACGAGAGGGTTGAACAGCTTGTACAGCCGCCGGTAGAGCTTGGCCAGCCGCGCCTTCTGCCCGGGGTCTTCCACCACCATGTAGTGCCAGTCCTGGCTGTCGGAACTGGTGGGCGCCTTCAGTGAGAGTTCGAGCAGCGGAAGCAGCACGTCGTGGGACACCGGTTCCAGGTGCAGGCGGCGGACCGCACGCTGGGTGCGCATGGCCTCGTCCATCGGCATGCCGAGCCGGGCCAGCGCCTCAGCCGGTGTCGGCGGTGTGAATTCCCCGGAGTCGCTCACCAGCCGGGCACCTGGTTGCGGCGGCGCCGCAGCACCGCGGTCACGATCATGATGACCGTTCCGGCCAGGGCGAGCGGGAAGCCGACACAGATCATGGCGATCCGCACGATGAAGGCGGCGGGGCTGAGGTATCCGCCGACGCCGAAGGTGTCCGACGGGTCGCCCGCGCAGCTGAGGTTGTAGTCGCCGGACTGGGTGGCCTCCAGGGTGAACATCGCCTGCCACTGATTGAGGGTCAAATTGCCGTCATAGCGTTTGAGACTGACTCTCCCACCGCGAGTTCCAGCCGCTACGCAGTTGATGGGATGCCCTCCGACAGCGGAGGAGTTTGCGACATACAGCACCTTCCTGGTTCCCGGTTCCAGAGGCACGGTGATCGATCCGCGGCTGCTGAAGATCGCGTCGTCCTGGGGTTGTGCGCCGAAGGCTCGAAACAACCCGCCGATTCCGACCACTGCGCCCAGGACCAGGCCGACCACGATCAAGCCTGCGCCGATCGCGTACCAGAACTTTCCCGGAGGCCGCTTCGGCGGCGGCGGGGGGTAGAAGCCGGGCGGATAGGCGGCCGAAAAACCCGGGCCATACTGCGGGGGAACAGGCCACGGCTGCGGACCAGGTGGCAGGGGCGGAACGCCACCGGGCGGGAAGGGCGGAACGCCACCGGGCGGCAGGGGCGGAGGGAAAGGCGCGCCCTCGTAGGGGAACGGCGGCGTGCTCATCTGGCTCTACCTCGATTCCGTCAGAGCCTGCACCAACTCCGGCACCACCAGGCCGCGTTGCCAGGTTCGGGCGCCGCCCTCGCGAAGAACGGTGTCGATCGCCACGGCGGGGTCGGGGGAGACTGTCCAGTCCCAGCACAGCCGCCGCACCAACTCCGGCGACAGCAGGTTCTCGGTGGGAACGCCGACCCTCTCGGACAGCGTGCTGATGGCGGCGCGGGCCGCCTCCAGACGCACTGCGGCCTCGGGGCGACGTTTGGCCCAGCGCATCGGTGGCGGCGGGCCGTCCTGCGGCTCAGCAGTGTCGACCGGTTCGGTGCTGACGCGGGCCTTGGCCAGCGCATCCAGCCACACCGCGGCACTGCGGCGCTGATTGCTGCCGCCGAAGATCGGAAGCGCAGTCAATTCCTCGACCGTCTTGGGGTCGGCGAGCGCGGCGGCCACGATGGCCGAATCCGGCAGGATCCGTCCCGGGGCGATGTCGCGTCGGCGCGCGATCTGATCGCGGACGGTCCACATCTCGCGCACCGCGGTCAACCCCGCTGTGGTCTTCACCTTGTGGAGACCGGACGTGCGCCGCCATCGGTCCCTGCGCGTGACGATCGGTTCGGCTCCCCGCAGGTACTCGAATTCTTCTGCTGCCCAATCGGATTTGCCCTGGGAATCCAGGACGTCGGCGATCGCCGCCCGCAGTTCGATCAGGACCTCGACGTCGAGGGCGGCATAGTTGAGCCAGGCCGACGGCAGCGGACGCTTGGACCAGTCGGCCGCGCCGTGGCCCTTGGCCAGGCCGAGACCCAGCATCCGTTGCACCATCGCGGCAAGGTTGACCCGGTCGAATCCGGCCAGGCGGGCGGCCAACTCGGTGTCGTAGAGGGCCGGCGGGCGCAGTCCGATCTCGGCCAGGCAGGCCAGATCCTGGTCGGCGGCGTGCAGAATCCACTCGTCGTCGGCCAGGACGTCGGCGACCGGCTTGAGCGCGTCGATCGGGCTTCCGCCGTGATTGACCGGGTCGATCAGCACGGTTCCGGCCCCGGCGCGGCGGATCTGGATCAGATAGGCACGGTTGGAGTAGCGGAACCCCGACGCCCGTTCGGCGTCGATGGCAAAGGGTCCGCTCCCGGACGCCAGTTTCTCTGCCGCGCAAGCGATCTCATCGGTGCTGATGGCAAGGTCCGGAAGGCCTCCGGTGGGGTGCAGCAGCGGAGTGGCCTCCACGGCATCGTCGGCAGATGCGTGCTCTGCGGCAACGTCAGCGTCGGTCATCTCAGGCGCGGGACCGGGAACTCAGGTCGGTGACACCGGCCGGCGGAAGGCCGGCGGCGTGTTCGAGGACTTCGCAGAACGCCTGCACATGGGTGCCGAGGTCCAGGGTGGTGGCCGTCCAGGAGGCGCGCATCTCGAGTTGGTGCGCGCGGGGCGGGCCGGAGATGTCGCCGTAGCGCACCGAGGTGGTGGCGGTGACGGTTCCGCCCAGCGCGGTGACCTGGTCGGCGCGGGACGCCAGGGCCTCGACCAGCCAACTCCAGGCGACCTCGGGCAGCAGGGGGTCGACGGCCTCGGCGGAGTCCAGATCGGCCTGGATGTAGGAGACCAACCGCATGGTGCCGTCCCAGGCTTCGGCGCCGTCGGGGTTGTGCAGCAGGATCAGCCGGCCGAAGGCGTCGCCGTCGAAGCGTTCGGGCAACATCTCGTCGTCAGCGCGTTTGACCTCGGCGCCGAGGGCGTAACTGAAGGGCGCAAGACGCTGAGGTGGGCGAATCGGGCCCAACTCGATCTCCGGGCGCACCTGGGCAGCGTTCATGGCCGCCACCGCCTCGCGGAATTGCGCCGGCTCCGCACTGCTCACACATTGACGCTAGACCTATCCGCCGGACCGCGCAGGCAGGCGCGCCGCGCCGGGGGAGTCCGGGCACACCGGGGCAAGGATGGCAGCATTGACCCGATGAGTACCCGTCGCCACCTGCCCGAGGCGCCGTACCTGGCCGCCGCCGCCGGCCGCACGCCCAGCCACACCCCGGTGTGGTTCATGCGCCAGGCCGGCCGCTCGCTGCCCGAGTACCGGAAACTGCGCGCGGGGCACACCATGATGGAGGCCTGTTTCGACCCGGAGATGATCTGCGAGATCACCCTGCAGCCGGTGCGCCGGCACAAAGTCGATGCCGCGATCCTGTTCTCCGACATCGTCGTCCCGCTGCGCGCGGCCGGAGTCGACCTCGACATCGTTCCCGACGTCGGCCCGGTGATCGCCCACCCGGTGCGCACCGACGACGACGTGACCGCCCTGAAAGGCCTTCAGCTGCAACGGGTCAGTGCCGTCTCCGATGCCGTCGGCCTCCTGACCTCCGCGCTGGGCGAGGTGCCGCTGATCGGGTTCGCCGGGGCGCCGTTCACGATGGCGTCCTACCTGATCGAGGGCGGGCCCAGCAAGCTGCACGAACGCACCAAGACGATGATGCTGGGGCAGCCGGCCACCTGGCATGCGCTGATGGACGTCCTGACCGACCTCACCATCGCGTTCCTGCGGGTGCAACTCGACGCCGGGGTGGACGCCATCCAGTTGTTCGACTCCTGGGCGGGCACGCTGTCGCTGGCCGCCTACCGCAGTGCGGTGCTGCCGCACAGTTCGCGGGTGTTCGCCGCGGTGGCCGAGTACGGGGTTCCGATGACCCACTTCGGGGTCGGCACCGCCGAATTGCTGGGCGCGATGGGACAGGCCGGGGCCACCGTCGTAGGGGTGGACTGGCGGACTTCGCTGGCTGATGCCGCGGTACGCGTCGAACCCGGAAAAGCGTTGCAGGGCAACCTGGATCCCGTCACCCTGCTGGCTGGCTGGCCGGTGGTGGAGGAAGCGGCGCGCCGGGTGGTCGACGACGGCCGCCTGGCGGTCCAGGCCGGCGCTGCCGGTCACATCTTCAATCTGGGCCACGGCGTGCTTCCCGCCACCGACCCCGACGTGCTGACCGACCTGGTGGCGCTGGTGCACTCGCTGTGAAGCCCGCCTACTGCATTGTGGGCGGCGGCATTTCGGGTCTGATGACGGCCTACCGCATCCGCGCCACGGTGGGTGAGGACGCCGACATCATGCTGTTCGACCCGGCTGACCGGCTCGGTGGGGTGCTGCGCACCGAGCAGTTGGCCGGCCAGATCATGGACATCGGCGCCGAGGCGTTCATCGCCCGCCGCCCCGAGGTTCCCGCGCTGCTGCGCGAACTCGGGCTCGACGACCGCCAGATCGGCACCACCGGCGTGCGCACCACGATCTACAGCCAGGACCGGCTGCACCCGCTGCCGCCGGACTGCGTCAACGGCATTCCCAGCAACGCCGAAGCCATGACCGGGCTCGTCGACCAGGCCTGCCTCGCCCGCATCGCGACCGAACCGGACCGCCCGCTGGACTGGCAGCGGGGCTCGGACCCCGCCGTCGGGGCGCTGGTGGCCGAACGTTTCGGCGAGCAGGTGGTCACCCGCTCGCTGGACCCCATGCTCTCCGGGGTGTACGCCGGGTCAGCCGCCACCATCGGCATCCGCTCGGCGGTGCCCACGGTGGCCGCGGCCCTCGACGCCGGGGCGCCCAACCTCACCGCGGCGGTCCGGTCGGTGCTGCCGAGCGCCACCAGCGGCCCGGTTTTCGGCGCGATCGACGGCGGGTACCAGGTGCTGCTCGACGCCCTGGTGGCCCGCGGTCGGCCGCGGTGGATCGACGCGGCGGTGCGGCGCATCGCCGCCGACGGGACAGGCTGGGCCCTCACCGATGACACCGGCACCACCTGGCGGGCCGACGGGGTCGTCGTCGCCCTGGCGGCCCCGGGCGCGGCGACGCTCCTGGAGGACGTCGCACCGGCCTCCGCGGCGGCGGCCGCGCGGATCCCGGTGGCCTCGGCGGCCGTGCTGGCCATGGCGGTGCCGGCCGGTACCCCGTTCCCGCCGCAGTCCGGGGTCCTGGTGGCCACCGGAGAACGCCTGCACAGCAAGGCCATTACGTTGTCCACCCGCAAGTGGGGTGCGCGCGGCGGACCCGAACTGCTCCGGTTGTCGTTCGGCAGGTTCGGTGACGAGATCGCGCGGACTGTCCCCACCGCCGACCTGCAGGCATGGGCGCTCGAGGATCTGGACACGGTGTTCGGCCTCACCGTCGACCCGATCGACGTGCTGGTGCACCGCTGGATCGACGCACTGCCGCAGTACGGACCGGGCCACGCGGCGATCGCCGCCGAGGTGCGGGCGGGGCTGCCGTCGGGCCTGGCCGTCGCCGGCAACTACCTCGACGGTGTCGGTGTGCCGGCCTGCCTGGCGGCGGCGGGACAGGCGGCAGCGGCCGTGACCGCCGTGGCACGATAGAGGCCATGGCAAGACTGAACTACGACGAGATCAACTCGGCGGTCCGCTATGTGATGTTCTCGGTGTTCGCCGCGCGCCCGGGGGAGTTGGGTTACGACGAGGCCGCCCGCGCTGCGGTGATCGACGAGACGGCGACCTTCCTCAAGCAGCAGGAGGAGAACGGTGTCGTGGTCCGCGGCATCTATGACGTGGCCGGCATGCGCGCCGACGCCGACTTCATGATCTGGACACACGCCGAACGGGTGGAGTCCCTGCAGAAGACCTATAGCGACTTCCGGCGCACCACCACCCTGGGCCGCGCCACCACGCCGTTCTGGAGCTGCGTCGGACTGCACCGGCCCGCCGAGTTCAACAAGAGCCACGTCCCGGCGTTCATGGCCGATGAGCAGGCCGGCGACTACATCTGCGTCTACCCGTTCGTGCGGTCGCTGGACTGGTACCTGCTGCCCGAGGAGGACCGGCGCAAGATGCTCGCCGACCACGGGATGGCCGCGCGGGGCTACAAGGACGTACGGGCCAACACCGTGCCGGCGTTCGCGCTGGGAGACTACGAGTGGATCCTGGCCTTCGAGGCGCCTGAGTTGTACCGGATCGTCGACCTGATGCGCGACCTGCGCGCCACCGAGGCCAGACGGCATGTGCGCGAGGAGATTCCGTTCTTCACCGGCCCGCGGGTCGGGGTCGAGGAACTGGTCAGCCGCCTGCCCTGACCCCCACTAGTCACCCATGGTCGTCATCGTGGCCTGCGCCGCCTCGAACCTTGTCGGCGAAAGGGAGATTTGGCCCCGGAAGGGCTGGTTCAACTCGATCAACAGGAAGAGCACCATTCCCAGCATGGCCGCGGTCACCCCGACCGCGAGCAGGTGCATGGTGCGGTTCTCCATGCTCCATGTGCACATTAGCCGGGATGACCAAAATCCGTCAGAAGCGCGTTAGGTACGCCGAGTGGCTGTGCCGCGGCTGCCTATTGCCTGACAAAAATCTTCAGCGCGCCCGGCGACGCCGAGATCTCCACGGGCAGCGGGCAGACGTAGTCGCCGTCGGCGTAGGCGTTGATGCCCGGTGACTCCACGGTGATGGTCCGGGCGCGTTCGGTGCTGACCTCGGTCAGACCGGTGTGCGTGCCCTTGAAGACGGTGGGGAAGAGCCGGATCAGCCTGGTCCGGGAACCCGCCTTCACCATGGTGACGTCGAGCATGCCGTCGGAGTGATCGGCGTTGGGGCAGATCAGCATTCCGCCGCCGTAGCTGCGGGTGTTGCCGAACGCCGCCAGGGTCAGGTCGGTGACCACCTCACGCTCGCCGTCGAAGACCAGCCGGAACGGCAGAGGCCGCAATTGCGACAACTCGGCCAGGATCGCGAGGTTGTAGCGCATCCGGCCGTGCGGCCAGCTCATCCGGTTGACGCGGTCACTGACGAGTGAGTCGAAACCGGTTGCGGCGACGGTGCCGAACCAGTTGTTGGTGCCGTCCGCCCCGCGAATCAGCCCGAGGTCGACGGTCTCGGTGTGCCCGGCGGTGATGAGGTCGACGGCCGCTGCCGGATCCCCGGTCGGAAGCTTGTATTCGCGGGCGTGGTCGTTTCCGGTTCCGGCCGGGACGATTCCGAGCGGAATACCGCTGTGCGCCAATGCTTGCAGGGCCAACCGGATCACCCCGTCGCCCCCGACGACGATCAGTGCTTCGGTGCCCTCCGCCACCGCGCCCTCGACCAGTTCGCGGGCATGGGCGGCGTCGCGGCCGACGATCTGGACCACACTGACGCCGAGCTCCTGGAAGCGGGCGACGGCCCGCTCGGCGGCGTGTGGGGCGTTGCCGTGGCCGGCCTGCGGGTTGGTGAGCAGGGTGACCTGCGAAAGGGTCATGGAATCAGTTTGCCGGGGTTGAGAATTCCGGCCGGATCCAGGGTCTGCTTGACCGCGCGCAGTATCTGCACGCCCAGGTCGCCGATCTCGGCGGTCATCCACGGGCGGTGGTCGGCGCCTACCGCGTGATGGTGGGTGATGGTGCCGCCGTTGGCCATGATGGCCTCCGAGGCGGCCACCTTGGCGGTGTGCCACTGCTCGGCGACGTCGCCGCGCTGCCCGGCCACGACGGTGAAGTACAGCGAGGCGCCGGTGGGGTAGACGTGGGAGATGTGGCACATCACCAGAGCGGCTGTGCCGCTTGCGGTCAGCGCAGTCGTCAACGCCTCGGTCACCGCAGCCTTGAGCCGGGGGACGTTGGACCACGTCGTGGCTGTCTCCAGGGTCTCGCACAGCGCGCCCGCCTCAAGCAGCGAGTCACGCAGGTACGGGGCGTCGAAACGTCCTGTCTCCCAGGACTTTGCGGGCGCCTCGCCAAGGGAGGTGCCGCCGTGGGCCAGAAGCACGGCGCGCGTCTCGGCATGCCGGCTCTCGGCGTGCGCCGCGGTGCCCTCGAACACCGTCACGCCCATGCATCCGCCGGTGATGCTCTGCTCGCCGATGCTGTGCGTGGTGGCCAGGTTGATGCCGGTCTCGACCTCGTCGGACAACCGCAGGACGGTGGCGCCGGTCCCGGTCTGGGTCACTGCCCGCAGCGCAGCGGAGCCGGTGGCGAAGTCCGGGAACGACCATGCCTCGTAGCGGGTTGCCTCAGGCACGGGATGTACCCGAAGCCGCACCCGGGTGATGACCCCGAACACGCCCTCGGAACCGGCAAACAGTTCGCGCAGATCGGGTCCGGCGGCCGAGGCGGGGGCACGGCCCAGGTCGAGGGTCCCGGCCGGGGTGACGACGCGCATCCCGCGGACCATGTCGTTGAAGCGGCCGTACCCGGCGGAGCCCTGTCCCGAGGAGCGGGTGGCGGCGTAGCCGCCGATGCTGGCGAAACGGAAGCTCTGCGGGAAGTGGCCGATGGAGAATCCCCGCTCGCCGAGCAGGCGTTCGGCCTCCGGCCCGGTGAGGCCGGCGCCCAGTTCGGCCTCGCCGGAGACCTCGTCGAGCCAGTGCAGCGCATCGAACCGACGCAGATCCAGCGTGATGACCGCCTCGAACCCGTCCCGGATCGGATCCAGGCCGCCGACAACGCTGGTCCCGCCGCCGAACGGAACCACTGCGATGCGGTTCTTCGAGCAGTGGGCGAGGATCGCCGCGACCTCGTCCTCGCTGCCGGGCAGGAGCACCGCGTCGGGGGCATCCTGATGAGTCTGCTTGCGCCGCAACAGATCGGGGGTGGACTTTCCGCCGGCGTGCAGGAGGCGGTCCCGGTCGTCGGTGCGCAGGTACTCCGGACCGACGATCGCCGCCAGGGCGGCGTGGTGCTGCTCGCCCAGCGCCGACGGGGTGACGGTCACCTCGTCGATCGCCGGAGCGGTGACCTCGGTGCCGGCGACCCCGAGGGCCTGCTCGAGCAGCGACTGGATTCCACTGGACAGCGGTTTGGCCAGGCCCGGATCACCCCAGGCGTCCCAGGCCATCGGGGGCAGTAGGTTCTCTCCGGAGCGCGCGTCAGTCATGGGTTACAGTATTACAGATGTTGTCAATCAGTAATGCTGAGGCGGTGGACGTCGGCGACCGGATTCTGGCGGCCGCCGCCAGTTGCGTTCGCGACTTCGGAATCGAGCGCGTGACGCTGGCCGAAATCGCCCGCCGCGCCGGGGTGAGCCGCCCGACGGTCTACCGGCGCTGGCCGGACACCCGGTCGATCCTGACCTCGCTGCTGACCGACCGCGTCGTCGGGGCCTGGCGGGAGGTCCCGGCCGGACGGACGGGCCGGAAGGCTCTGGTGGCGCGGATCGTCGAGGTCACCCGGCGGTTGCGCCGAGACTCGCTGATCCTGACAGTCTTGCGCTCGGACCCCGAACTGGCGATGGTCTACATCGCCGACCGGTTGGGCACCAGCCAGCAGATCCTCATCGACGTTGTCGCCGATGAGATCCGGAAAGCACAGGGGGACAACAGCGTCCGCGCCGGTGACCCCCGCCGGCTGGCGGCCATGGTGCTGCTGATCACCCAGTCGGTGATCCAGTCCGGCCAGATCGTCCACCCGATTCTCGACGCCGACTCACTCGACGTCGAACTCACCCACGCACTGAACGGATACCTGACACCATGACCATGAGCAACGCTCTCAATGCCGCGCGGCGAAGCGCCGACCTCACGGCTCTCGCCGACGGGGGCGCCGTGGACGTCGTCGTCATCGGCGGCGGCATCACCGGTGCGGGTATCGCCCTGGACGCGGCGAGTCGCGGGTTGTCGGTGGTGCTGGTGGAGAAGCACGACCTCGCGTTCGGCACCAGTCGGTGGAGTTCCAAACTGGTCCACGGCGGGCTGCGCTACCTGGCCAGCGGCAACGTGGGCATCGCCCGTCGCAGCGCCGCCGAGCGCGGAATCCTGATGTCCCGCAACGCTCCACATCTGGTCAAGCCCATGCCGCAACTGGTTCCGCTGCTGCCGTCGATGAGCCGGGCGCAGCGCGCCCTGGTGCGGGTCGGCTTCCTGGCCGGCGACGGACTGCGGGCGATGGCCGGAACCAAGTCCTCGATCCTGCCGCGGCCGCGGAAGATCAGCGCCGCCGAGGCGGTCGCGATGGCACCGACCGTACGTCGCGACGGGCTCGACGGTGGTCTGCTGGCCTACGACGGGCAACTCATCGACGACGCCCGCCTGGTGGTCGCCGTCGCCCGGACCGCCGCCCAGCACGGCGCCCGCATCCTGACCCGGGTGGGTGCCTCGCAGGCGAGCGGAACCTCGGTGCGGCTGACCGACGAGCTGACCGGTGAGTCCTTCGACCTCGGTGCGCGCGCGGTGATCAACGCCACGGGGGTGTGGGCCGCCGAGGTGGACCCGTCGATCAAGTTGCGGCCCAGCCGCGGTACCCACCTGGTGTTCGACGCGGCCGCTTTCGGCAATCCGACTGCAGCACTGACGATTCCGATCCCGGGGGAGACCAACCGGTTCGTGTTCGCCATGCCCGAACAACTGGGTCGGGTGTATCTGGGGCTCACCGACGAGGAGGCGCCAGGTCCGATCCCGGACGTCCCCGAGCCCACCCCCGCCGAGGTCGCCTTCCTGCTCGACACCGCCAACACCGCCTTGCAGACGGCGTTGACGACGGCCGACGTCGCCGGCGCCTACGCCGGGTTGAGGCCCCTGATCGACGCAGGCGAGGGCCGCACCTCAGACCTGTCCCGGGATCATGCGGTGCTGGAGTCCGACAACGGCCTGCTCAGCATTGTCGGCGGCAAACTCACCGAGTACCGGTTGATGGCCGAGGATGTGTTGGACCGGGCCGTCGCGGCGCGTGGGCTGGGCGGAAGTGCGTGTCGCACCCGTGACCTGCCACTGGTGGGTGCGCCGGTGAATTCCGCTGCGGCACAGCGCGGTCTGCCGAGTTCTCTGGTGGCGCGCTACGGCGCCGAAGCGCCCGAGGTCATCGCCGCCGCCCGGTGCGACCGGCCGACGGACCCGGTGGCCGAGGGTATCGATGTCACGCGGGCGGAGTTCGAGTTCGCCGTCACCCACGAGGGCGCCCTGGACGCCGGGGACATCCTCGACCGTCGGACCCGAATCGGCCTGGTGGCCGCCGACCGGGACCATTCCGCCTCGGCTGCAGCCGAATTCGTCTGATCCCTAACCGGTCTTGATCGCCCGGCCGAGCGCGAACTCCGAGGACGGGGCCGGCATCCACGCCGGCAAGGGCGTAGGTATCGGCACCCGTTCGTGGCGGGAGGTGTCGATGGTGAATCCGGCCTCGCGGATCGCGTGTTCGGTGTCGCGGTGGGTGTGGCAGTTGCCGGACAGCCGTGGCCACACGGTGGCGTCGGCCAGTTGCTGCAGCCGTCCAGGCCACCCCGAACTCGCGACGTGCTCCAGATAGCGCAACTCGCCACCGTCCTCGAGCACCGAGTTGATCTGCGACAGCGCATGTCCCAGGTCGGCGACCGAACACAGCACGAGTGCGCACACGACGGCGTCGAAAGGCTCGGCATCGGAGAGGGTCTCGATCGCGGACGGGATCACCGTCACCGGCACGCGTGCTGTGGTGGCGGCCTGCTCTGCCTGGGTGAACAGGCGGGGCTCCGGTTCCAGCGCGAGCACCTCGCGCACCGTATCGGGATAGAACCCGAAATTCGTCCCGGTGCCGGCACCCACCTCCAGCACCCGCCCGGAGAGCCCGGCGAGGTTTTCCCGTCGCAGGTCGCGCAGTTCCTGGGACTCTCGAGCGGACTTCATCGTCCACACCCGCGCGAAGAAGGGGTGGTCGAAGCTCTGAGTCGACATGCCTGCGCTACAGCGGGATGTTCTTGTGGCGACCGCGGCGGTGCGGGGCCTCGGCCAGTGCCTGGGTGAGCTTGCTTCGGGTGTGGGCCGGGTCGATCTTCTCGTCGACCACGCCGATGTCGATGGCCGCGTCCACTCCGCCGGCGATGCGCTCGTGCTCGATGGCCAATTCCTCATGCAGGGCCTCGCGCTCGTGGTCCGCGGCGGCGGCGAGGGTCTTCTTGTGCAGGATTCCGACCGCGGCCTTGGCGCCCATCACCGCGACCTCCGCATCGGGCCAGGCGAAGACCTTGGTGGCGCCCAGTGAGCGGGAGTTCATCGCGATGTAGGCCCCGCCGTAGATCTTTCGGGTGACCAGCGTGACGCGCGGCACCTGCGACTCGCCGAAGGCGTGCAGGAGTTTCGCGCCGCGGCGCACCACCCCGCCCCACTCCTGGTCGACGCCCGGCAGGTACCCCGGCACGTCGACGATAACGACGAGCGGAATGCCGAACGCGTTGCACAACCGTACGAAACGTGCTGCCTTCTCGGCACTCTCGGAGTTCAGGCAGCCGCCGAGGCGCAGCGGATTGTTGGCCAGGACGCCAACGGTACGACCGGACAACCGGCCCAGACCCACCACCATCGACGGAGCCCATTTGGACTGCAGCTCCTCGAAAGGTGCGTCGGAATCCAGCAGTGCGTCGATGAGGGGATGAACGTCATAGGCCCGCCGCGGGGACTCCGGCAGGAGGGCATGCAGGTCGACGTCGCCGGCTTCGGCCTTACTGCGGTCGAAATGCCCCTGCTGGCAGAAGTATCCGACCAGTCGGCGGGCACGTTCGTAGGCGTCGAGTTCGTCATCGGCGACGATGTGGCACACGCCGGACTTCTTGTGGTGGGTGTCCGGGCCGCCCAGGGACTCCATGTCGACGTCCTCACCGGTGACGCTGCGCACGATGTCCGGTCCGGTGACGAACACCCGACCCTCCGGGGCCATGATCACGACATCGGTCAACGCCGGGCCGTAGGCGGCACCGCCGGCGGCGAAGCCCACGACCACCGAGATCTGCGGAATGTGGCCGGAGGCACGGATCATGGCCTCGAACACCAGACCCACCGCGTGCAGGGCACGGACGCCTTCGGCCAGGCGCGCACCGCCCGAGTGCCAGATTCCGACGATGGGGGTGTGCTCGTCGATGGCCAGGTCGTAGGCGTTCACGATGTGCTGGCATCCCTCGACGCCCATCGCGCCACCCATGACGGTGCCGTCGGTGCAGAACGCGATGGTGCGCACGCCGTTGACGGTGCCGGCGGCGGCCAGAACGCCGGAGCGGTCGCGTTCGTGCAGAAGTTCGAGACTGTCGGTGTCGAAAAAGGTCGCAAGCCGCAGCAGTGGGTCGCGCGGGTCAACCGATTCGCCGACTGTCTCAGGGGCCATGATTGTCATTGAAACCTCCTTGTAGTTGTCGGGCGGGTGCTGTGGCTGAATTGTGGCTTTAGTACTTTCCGAATGCGATCGCGACGTTATGTCCGCCGAACCCGAAGGAGTTGTTTACCGCGTACCGGTAATCACCTTGTCGGGGTTCGCCGGCGACGACGTCGAGGTCGATGTCGGGGTCGAGATTCTTGAGATTGAGCGTCGGGGGGATGACGCCGTCGCGAAGCGCCATCACGGTCAGGATCGACTCGACGGCCCCGACTGCGCCGACGGAGTGCCCCAGGGCGGATTTGGGTGCGTAGACCGCGGGCCGGTGGCCGCCCATGGCGCGGTTGATGGCTTTGCCTTCGGCGACGTCACCGACGGAGGTGCCGGTGGCGTGGGCGTTGATGTGATCGATGTCGCTGGGGTGCAGGCCGGCCAGTTGGACCGCGCGGGTGATGGCCGCTCCTGCCTGTTCGCCGTTGGGGTCGGGCGCGACGATGTGGTAGCCGTCAGAGGTGACCGAGGCTCCCATGATGCGGCCCAGGATGGTCGCACCGCGGGCTTTGGCGTGCTCCTCGGTCTCGATGACCATCAGGGCGGCGGCTTCGCCGAAGACGAAGCCGTTGCGGTCCCGGTCGAAGGGCCGGCACGCCCCGGCGGGGTCGTCGTTGGTGGTGGAGAGCACGATGCGCATCTGGGCGAACCCGGCGATGGGCACTGCTTCGATTTTGGTTTCGACTCCGCCGCAGATCGCCATGTCGGCTTCGCCGTAGACGATGTCGCGCCAGGCGTTGGCGATGGCTTCCGAACCCGAGGCGCACGCCGAAATCACCGTGGTGACGCCGGCTTTGGCGCCGAGTTCGAGTCCGATGACTGCGGCGGGCCCGTTGGGCATGAATTTCTGGACGACCAACGGGGAGACCGCGCGTAAGCCCTTTTGCCGCATAGCGTCGTAGGCGAAGAGCAGTTCTTCCGAGGATCCCATGCCGGTACCGACGGAGACCATCAGGCGACGGGTGTCGACCTCCGGCGAGCCGGCGTTCTGCCAGGCCCGCCGGCCGACGACGGTGGCCATCCTTTGCAGGTAGGACATCCGCCGGAGCTCGACCTTGTTGAGTTCGCTTTCGAAGTCCTCGAGCAGGTGACCGCCGATGCGGACCGGCAGGTCGTACTCCTCGACGAACGGGTCGTCGAGTTTGCGAATCCCCGATTGCCCGTCGAGGAGCTTCTTCCAGGTGTTTTCGGCATCGGTCGCGAGCGCCGTCGTCATGGCGAAGCCAGTGACGACGACGTTCGGCAGACCGTTTCCTGTAGTCAGCTGAGCCATCGGTGAAGCAGGGTCCCTTCCGCCCGAATCAGTAGCGCCCGAAGGCCAGGGCGACGTTATGGCCGCCAAAGCCGAACGAGTTGTTGATCGCGTACTTGTAGTCGCCGTGCCGGGGTTCCCCTGCAACGACGTCGAGGTCGATTTCCGGGTCGGGTGTCTCGTAGTTCAGCGTCGGGGGGATGACCCCGTCGCGTAGTGCGAGCACTGTCAGGATGGACTCCAGCGCACCGACTGCGCCGATCGAATGGCCCAGCGCCGACTTCGGTGCGTACACCGGCGCATGTTCCACCCCGGCAACCCGAATCGCGGCTGCCTCGGCGAGATCACCGATGGACGTCGACGTGGCGTGAGCGTTGACGTGGCCAATGTCCTTGGGGGACAAGCCCGCCGTCTCAATCGACCGCTTCATCGCCTGGCCGGCCCGCAGGCCGTCCGGCGCCGGAGCCACCATGTGGTAGGCGTCCGAGGTGATGCCCGCACCCATCAGCCGGGCCAGTGGCTTGGCGCCACGGGCCTTGGCATGCTCCTCGGTCTCGATGATCATCAGCGCACCGGCCTCGCCGAAGACGAAGCCGTCCCGGTCCTTGTCGAACGGACGCGAAGCGCGCTCCGGCTCATCGTTGCGGGTCGACATCGCGCGCATCATCGAGAACGCCGCAATG
>CAIOYU010000652.1 GCA_903862565.1 uncultured Actinomycetes bacterium
CGGTCGACACCGCCATCACCGGTGCCAGGGCCTGGCGGGTTCACTACGCATCCCGCGATGTGAACGGCGTCGGTCACATCAGCAGCGGCCTGGTCATCGCGCCGGCCGAATCCGCTGACGACCGGCCGATGTTCACGTGGTGCCACGGCACGACCGGCCTCGGCGATGCCGCCTGCCCGTCGGCACAGCCCGATCCCGCTCGCGAACTCGTCACCTACTTCACTCCGGAGGCGACTCAACAGATCGATTACGGAGTGCCTGGGCTGCAAGGCTTTATCGACGAAGGCTGGGTGGTCTGCGCCACCGATTACCAAGGCCTGGGTACCGACGGCATGCACCAGTACACCGTCAACATCACCAACGCGCGCGACGCCATCAACATCGCCCATGCGGCACGTCACCTCGGTATCGGCGCCGGAACATCCGTCGGATGCGCCGGGTGGTCCCAAGGAGGCGGTGCTGCGGCCGCGATCGCCGAACTGGACGCCGACGACTACGGGGATCTGCGTCTGGTCGGAACGGTGGCCATGTCGCCGGGGGTGAGCAAGGTCGCTCTGCAGAATCCGGTCGGTATGGCCGCGGCTCTCAACGACCCGTCATTACCGCCGGACTCCCACCTCTTCATGTTGCTGGCGGGCATTCAGGCCGCCAACCCCTCCACGTTGGCGCTCTCCGACTTCTTCACGCCGCTCGGGTTGGAGATCCTCGAGTCCGCGTGGAACACGCAACCGGTGCATCACCTCAATGACACCATCGCCCGGTTGTTCCGCCTCAAGGGCGCGGTGATGGTCCCCAAGCCAGCGAATTTCGCGGCCTGGGAGAGCGCGATCGTCGCCAGTTCGGCGGCTCTCCGCACCCCCGTCGCACCAGTCCTGGTGTGCATCGACTCCTTTGGCGGCGGATCGGTGATTCCGGTGGGCTGGCAGACTGGATATGCCGACGCGGCAAAGGCTTTGGGCGGCACGCTCGAAATCCGCGAATATCCCCACGACGATCATTTTTCCCTCCCGCAGAGTTGCGTTTCCGATGCCCGTGAGTGGTTGACGGGCCTTCTTCGCTAATCAGTCCTCCACCAGCCACCACGACGGAAGAGTGTTCATGAGTTTCCCCACCGGCATCAAAATCGGATGTGCAGGCCTGGCAGTTCTCGGGCTCGCCGCCTGCGCGACTGAGAAGTCCGAAACGGCAGCATCCCAATCGGTCTCGACGACCGCGGTGACCGCGACGTCGACGTCGAGCGCCACCACCGTGAAACCCGCGACGAGCAGCAGTACTCCTGCTCAGGATTCCACCACGGCGACGAGTGCGACGGCGACGACGAGCACGACGGCGACGACGAGCACGACGGCGACGACGAGCACGACGGCTACCACCAGCGCGACTACTTCAACCGGCTCTCCGATGGTCGGCGGTATGACCGAGTGCACCAAGGCCGCACTCGCGGGACCGGCAACCCAGGCGGCGCAGGCGATGGGCCCGAACAACCTCTACACCGTCGATCAATTGAGCTGCGCCGACGGGTGGGCGGTGACCAGCGGTCTTCTCTCGAGCACAGCGAACCCGCAGATGGGTGCGCCGACGTCGTTCGTGTTCGAGCAGGAGGGCCAGTTCTGGGTGCCCAAGGACAAGGCGACAGTCTGTGGGACCAATCCGACCACGACGACCCCTCCAGCTGACGCCGTCATCCCCGCTGCGTTGTTCCTCGCCGGGTGCGCCGCGGGCTGACAACCCTCACGCTCGGGGAGGGCCTCGGGAAGGGCGCGGCGTCGGTACGCTTCAGCCCAGCCCCAACACACCCCCCGGAGGTTCACGGTGAACGGTTCTCAGTCTTTGATCCGAAGCCTGGTGGCTGCCGGCGTGGACATCTGTTTCATGAACCCCGGCACCTCGGAGATGCACTTCGTGCACGCCCTCGACGACGTGCCTGAGATGCGCGGCGTGCTGGGCCTTTTCGAGGGCGTGGTCACCGGTGCAGCCGACGGCTACGCCCGCATCGCCGGCAAGCCCGCCGCGGTGCTGCTGCATCTGGGCCCCGGCCTGGGCAACGGCCTGGCCAACCTGCACAACGCCCGCCGTGCCCGCACGCCGATGGTCTGCATCGTCGGCGCGCATGCCACCGGCCATGTCCGCTACGACGCTCCCCTGGAGTCCGACATCGTGGCAGTCGCGCGCACTGTGTCGGGTTGGGTGCATACCAGCGGCACTCCGCGCGACGTCGCCGACGACGCGATGCGCGCCCTCGAGGCTGCCAACCGCGGCCAGATCGCGACTCTGGTTCTGCCCGCTGATGTTTCGTGGGATGAGGGCGGGATGCCGGCCTCTGCGCGGCCGATTCCCGCCCGGCCACCGGTGGCCGACGTTGCCGTCGAGAACACGGCGAAGGCGACCGAGGCGGGGGAGAAGACCCTGCTGCTACTCGGCAGCACCGCGCTCACCGAGGACGGCCTGCGCGCCGCCAGTCGGATCGCGGCGGGAACCGGAGCGCGACTGCTCGTCGAGACCTTCCCGGCCCGTTTGGAGGAAGGCGCGGGCCTGCCCGCCATCGATCGCCTGGGATACATCGCCGAGGCC
>CAIOYU010000653.1 GCA_903862565.1 uncultured Actinomycetes bacterium
CCTGCGGCGATGCGTCCGAGCACCGGGACGTAGGTGGGCTCCGGCAAGGCATCGGAACCGACGACGTCGGTCGTCACCGGGGTCACCGCGTCATCCGCGCCACGCACGTCGACCGCGCGGGGGCGGTTCGGGTCGCGCCGGAGAAAGCCCTTGCGTTCCAGCGTGCGCAATTGGTGTGCCACCGACGACGTCGAGGTGAGCCCCACAGCGTCACCGATTTCGCGAATGCTGGGCGGATAGCCACGGCTGGTGACCGACGCCCGAATCACGTCGAGGATGGTGCGCTGCCGTTCCGTCAGGCTTGAATCGGCCTGTCGTTTCGGCCCGGCTTCCGATGTCCTGTCGCTCATAGCCCCGAATGTAACCCGGATCGCCGACAGTTTCAAACATGTGTTCGACCGTGTCGCTCGCGCGCGTTCTGTCGGTACCCGCTCTTATCCTCGTGACACGCTCGCTCAAATGTTCGGAGTTCGAACGGATGAGCGACTAAAGTTCGAACACAAGAGCGAACGAGTCGGAAGGGGTTCGGCATGACGATTCTGGACAGTCGGCAGGGTAAGTGGCTCGATGAACTGCAGTTTGTTGGTGAGGGGTTGGACTTTCGGCGCGGTGCCGGCCGGCTCCCGGCGAGAGCCGGCCGGGCGATGCCCGTGCGCCCCGCGCCTGCGCGTCCACGATCCGCGCGTCCGGGACCGGCACGGCCAGACCTGGGTTCGCTGAACTATCGGGGCACTGGCGTCGGGGTCTCCCGCGTCCGTCATTCGCCTCGCCACGGCGTCGGATTGTCGACGACGGTAGCGGCGGCCTGTCTGTCGGCGCTGATCACCCTCTGGCTGGGCTGGATCGCGCATTTTAGCGCCGGTGGGTCGGCGGAGACGGTCGCTGTCCCCGATCAGCTGGCTGTGGTCCACGTGCAAGCGGGTGAGACGCTTCAGCAGTTGGCCGGCCGAATGGTTCCGGGCGCACCGGTCGCCCAGGTCGTCGAACGGATTCGGGATCTCAACAATCTGGATTCGGCCGCGATCGGTGCCGGGCAGACCCTGATCGCCCCCGTCGGATAGCTGGCTCCATCAATGTCCGGCGAAATCCGCTCTCCTGCAACCGGTCGTGGTCCCTGCGCGGCGATGGCAGCGGCGCAGGAGTCACAGGTAGGCTCTCACTGGTCTGCGGCGCCGATTGCGGCGCCCTGCGCTGGCGGGAGAGGGGCAAAAGTCGTGCACTGTCCTTTCTGCCGGCATCCCGATTCCCGGGTTGTCGACTCCAGGGAGGCTGACGAGGGCCAGGCGATCCGGCGTCGTAGAGCCTGCCCGGAATGCGGTCGGCGGTTCACCACAGTCGAGACGGCAATCCTGGCGGTGGTCAAGCGCAGTGGCGTGACGGAGCCCTTCAGTCGGGAGAAGGTCATCAGTGGCGTGCGCCGGGCCTGCCAAGGACGCGACGTCGACGACGATGCACTCAATCTGCTGGCCCAGCAGGTCGAAGACGCGGTCAGGGCCGCCGGTTCACCGGAGGTGCCCAGCCACGACGTGGGGTTGGCGATCCTCGGCCCGCTTCGCGAACTCGATGAGGTGGCATACCTCCGGTTTGCCTCGGTCTATCGTTCGTTTTCCTCGGCCGAGGATTTCGAGCGCGAAATCGAGGCTCTACGTGCGCTTCGCGGGGTCAGCTCCGCGTAAAGCGACGACCCGGGTGCTGTCGTCGCTCCCGGGTGGGATCACCCCGCGCTTCCGTCGCTTTCGTTGACGTCATCGCCGTCTTTGAACTCCTCGGCGTGCTCGGCCAGGAAGCGTTCGAACTCGGCTCCAAGTTCGTCTCCGCTGGGCAGGTCTTCGTCACGAGCCAGCAGAGAACGATTCTCCTGCGCGGCGACGAACGCGTCGTACTGGCGTTCCAGTGCGTCGACGACCTGTGCGATCTCGGGGGATCCCTCGACCTGCTCGTTCACCTTGGCTCGCACCATGGCCCCCGATTCGGTCAAGGCCCCCAACTGGAACTGCAGCGACGCGGACTTGGCGACCTGTTCAAGCAGGGCCTCGGCGGCTGCTGGGTAATCCGTCTGGGCCAGGTAGTGCGGTACGTGGACCGTGAATCCGACTGCATCATGGCCGTGTTGGCCCATCCGGTACTCGAGCAGGCTGGATGCGCTGCTGGGCACCTGAACTTCTCCGACCCACGGCTGGTGGTCGGCGATCAGTTCGCGATTGTTGGAGTGCGCGGTGATGGTGACCGGACGGGTGTGGGGTACCGCCATGGGGATGGTCCCCAGACCGATGGTCTGCCGCACTCCCAGCCGCTCAGCGAGCAGGCGCACGGCTGTGACGAAACGTTCCCACTGCAGATCCGGCTCCAGGCCGGCAAGCAGCAGAAAGGGTGTTCCGACGCTGTCACGCAGCGCGTAGAGATTCAGGTGGGGCTCGGCGTAATCGGTGAAGCGGTCGACGTTGAACGTCATCATCGGGCGCCGTGAGCGGTAGTCCAGCAGGTCGTCGATCGCGAATGAGGCGACCAGGTCGTTGTCGAGGGAGTTCTTGAGATGTTCGGCGGCAAGCCGAACGGCATGGCCGGCATCGGAAAAGCCTTCGAGCGCATGGATCAGCACCGGCCCGCGTCCGTCTGTTGACGCCAATTGCGGGGCCGGGACCTCGAGTTCGTAGATCTGCTCAGGGTGGTACTCAGGTGTGTAGTCGCTGGCCTGATGGTCAGTCATTGGTAATCCTCCTTGGCATTCCTCCGCCCCACGTGTGACAACAACGTATTCGCGACGGCGCTCGTTCCCACCATTGTCCGTGAACCAATTCACAGTCGCGAGTTGATCCACATCGCAGCGGTCGAGGGTCCCGGACTTGCGTTCCGCTGACAGTGGCCCTTGACAGCGTCGGGCCCATGACCACACACCACCCTGAGTATCGCTTCAGCCGTCCCGGCACCCTGATCGCCGCACTACCGGCCGTCCTCGGCTTCGTCCCGGAGAAGTCGCTGGTCCTCGTAGCACTGGAGGACGGCCGGATGGGTGCGGTGATGCGCGTCGATCTGTCCGCCGGTCTCGTGGACGGCATAGGCCAACTCGCCGACGTTGCCGCCACCTCCGGCGCCGACACCGTAGTCGCGGTGATTGTCGACGCAGACGGTGCCCTGTGCCCGATGTGCAGTGACGAGCACCGTCTGCTCGGCGATGCCCTGAGCGCCGCCCTGACGGAACGGAATGTCGGGCTCTACGCCTGTCACGTCGTTGATCGCGTTGCCGCCGGCGGAAGTTGGCACTGTGTCGACGGGTGTGGCTCCAGCGGCACCGTCGAGGACCCGAGCGCTTCGCCGCTGGCGGCTGCTGCTGTGCTCGACGGCCGCCGCCTCTATGGGCGGCGCGCCGAACTGCAGGGCGTCGTGACGGTCGTCGACCCGGCCCGATCTGCGCTGCTGGCCGAACTCGTTCGCCGGCGGGCCGGCCGACGGGAGGTCGACTGGCAGGCCGATCCCAACGGTTGCGGGCGACGCGACGTGGAGGCCGCGATGGCAGCAGCCGGACGGGTCTGCAGAGGAACTGAGCTCAGCGACGACGAACTTGCCGGTCTGGCCTGCGCGCTGACCGATGTGGCGGTTCGCGACACGTTGTACGCGTTGGCTGTCGGTGTCGACGCAGGTCAGGCTGAGACGTTGTGGGCGGTGCTGGCACGTACGCTGCCCGAACCCTGGCGGGTCGAGGCGCTGGTCTTACTGGCTTTTTCGGCCTATGCGCGTGGGGACGGTCCGTTGGCCGGAGTGTCGCTGGAGGCCGCACTGCGGGTCTCTCCGGACCATCGCATGGCGGGGATGCTCGACGCCGCGCTGCAGTCCGGCATGCGACCAGAACAGATTCGGGAATTGGCGGGCACCGGCTACCGTCTGGCGAGGCGGCTTGGAGTGCATCTGCCGCCGCAACGGGGCTTTGGCCGACGGGCGGTCTAAACCTTCTCGACTTTGACGGCGTGAGCCATTTCATGAGGCAGTTCGACGTTCTCGTGGCCTCCGACGACGATCGTCACATCGCCGAGGTCGCTGGTGTCGACCAACACCCTTGCATTGGGCACCACCCCGGCCTCCTTGAGGCGGCTGATCAGAGCGACGTCGCCTTGCACGTGCTCGGTCAGTTGACGCACCACCACCGCCGCCGTGCCCGGCGGGAGTTCAGTAAGGCGTACGAGATGCGCGGCGCTCGGCGTGGCGGCGGTCTCGTCGATACCCAGCAGTGCCAGTCCCGGGATCGGATTGCCGAACGGGGAGATGGTCGGGTTGTCCAGCACTTGCACCAGGCGTCGCTCCACGTCCTCGCTCATGACGTGCTCCCAACGGCAGGCTTCGGCATGAACTTCCTCCCAGGGCAAGCCGATGACGTCAAGCAGAAGGCGCTCTGCGAGTCGGTGCTTACGCATCACCGCCACCGCTCGATGACGCCCCATGTCGGTGAGTTCCAGGTGGCGGTCGCCGGCGATTCGAAGCAGCCCGTCGCGCTCCATGCGCGCCACTGTCTGGCTCACGGTCGGACCGCTCTGTTCCAGACGCTCGGCGATCCGCGCCCGAAGAGGCACCACGCCCTCCTCTTCGAGGTCGTAGATGGTGCGCAGGTACATCTCCGTGGTATCGACCAGATCGTTCATCAGGGCACCCCTCTGTTGCACCGCGATACTACTTCGCCGGCTCTGCGGACAGCCTGAACGGCGGTGGGCCCGCCGGAATACCGACGGGCCCACCCCAACGAGGTTTCAGCTGGCTCTATCAGCTCGCGTAGGAGCGCAGCCGATCGGCACGCTCGCCCTGGCGCAGCTTGCCCATCACCTCGCGCTCGATCTGACGCACCCGTTCCCGGGACAGACCGAACAACTTGCCGATCTGATCGAGAGTGCGGGGCTGGCCGTCGTCGAGGCCGAAACGGAGGCGGATCACCTGCTGCTCGCGTTCGTCGAGAGTGGCCAGCACGTGCCGGATATCGGTGTGCAGCAACTCCGAGATCACCGCGTTCTCCGCCGACATCGCCTCGGAGTCCTCGATGAAATCGCCCAGCGGGGCCTCTTCGTCGGTCCCGACGGGCATGTCGAGGCTTACCGGATCCCGGCTGTGCTCCAGCAGATCGTTGATCTTCTCGACGGGAATGCCCGACTCCTCGGCCAGCTCCTCGTCGGTGGCTTCACGGCCGAGCGTCTGGTGCAACTCACGCTTGATCCGCGCGAGCTTGTTGACCTGCTCGACCAGGTGGACGGGGAGCCGGATGGTGCGGCTCTGATCGGCCATACCCCGGGTGATGGCCTGGCGAATCCACCAGGTCGCGTAGGTGGAGAACTTGAAGCCCTTGGTGTAGTCGAATTTCTCCATCGCACGGATCAAACCGAGGTTGCCCTCCTGGATGAGGTCGAGCAAGGGCATGCCGCGGCCGGTGTAGCGCTTGGCCAGCGAGACGACCAGGCGCAGGTTGGCCTCGAGCAGATGCCGACGTGCGGCCTGGCCGTCGCGCACGACGATCGCGAGATCGCGTTTGCGGTTCTCGCCGAGGCGCTTTCGCGTCTCCAGAAGATGTTGGGCGTAGAGCCCGGCCTCGATCCGCTTGGCCAACTCGACCTCGTCCTCGGCGGTCAACAGCGCAGTTTTGCCAATGCCGTTCAGATAGACACGCACGAGGTCCGCGGCCGGACTTTGGGCATCCAGGTCGCGGTCAAAAGCGGTGGTGGCGTTTGCCATGGTGGCCTCCTGATCGGGCTCTCACTGTCAAGCTGTCCAACGCCCGACTGCCGAGAAGAGTTCCCGCGATTGGCCGATCTCACACGCTCTGACGTGCAGGAATGCAGCGATGTTCTAAGAATGCGCTGAGAATGCGAACGTTAGCCGGTTACGGGGAACTCTCGTCGCCGACATCGGTGCCGTGAGGTTGCGCGGACTCGGTGGTTCCGGACTCGAGCGCGGGCCGTTCGGCCCGCGGGAACAACGGGGTGTGGGTCGGCGCGTCGGGAAAACGCCGCGGTTCCTCGGCGCGGCGTGGCGGACGGTCGTTGGCGATCAGCACCGCCATCCAGGGCAGCGGAATCGACGCCGCCAGGATCGCCAGAGAAAGCAGGCCGTTGTGCCAGATGCTGTATGCCAGGGCCGCGCCGAGAAACGCAGGGATCCGCCAGATCATCAGTTTGAGGTACTTACGCACCCTCGCGCGGTGCTGTTCCTCGTAGGAGAGGGCCGCGCGGGTTATGAGGACGGGCCGGCCTTCGTCATCGAAACCCAGATCGTGCTCCATCCCGATACTGTTCCACATTTTGGCCATCAGAAACGAGGGTGTTTTTTTGTCCGGGTTCTGCGGGCACAATGTCGTCATGCAGACCGATACCCTCGAGCGCACCGACAGCGATGAGCAGGTCGACGACGGCTCCGACAGCGACAGGCCTAAGCACTTTCATTACGTCAAGAAAGACAAGATCGCCGAGAGCGCGGTGATGGGCACGCATGTGGTCGCGTTGTGCGGGGAGGTCTTCCCGGTGACCAAGGCACCCAAGCCCGGCTCGCCGGTGTGCCCGGACTGCAAACGGATCTACGAAACCCTCAAGCGGGGCTGATCGGTAATCGGCTGCCCGTGCCGGCCGACGGATTCCGCGTCGTCGGCCCCCGCGGCTGTTCCGGTCTCTGCTGCTCCGACGGCCTGCTCCCGCGATGCGGTGTCGACGCGCCGGTTACGCCACTGCTGCAGGTGCGGCACCGGGGCCGGCCATTCCTCTTCGATCGCGGCGTTCAGTTCGGCGCCCATCATGATCGCGAATCCCAGGAAAAAAGCGAACAGCAGAAACGCGATCGGAGTGGCCAGCGCGCCGTAGGTGTATCCGGTTCTGGTGATGTACTGCAGATAGATACGCAGTCCGGCGGTGGTGACGATGAACACCGTGGTCGCCAGAACCGCGCCCCAGATCAGTCGGTGGGTGGGCAGCGGTCTCGGAAGTGAGACGCGGTAGAGGATCGTCACCGCGACGACCAGACCCAGTGCCAGCATCGGGTAGTAGCCGAACCGGAGAACGTTGTTGATGCCGTCGGGTATGTGCACGGCGATCGCGCGCGGACCCAGTGCCACGAACGGCGCGGCGACGATGACGACCAACAGCATCACCACATACAGTCCGAGGGCGAAGAACCGCTGCCGGACCGGATGGCGCAGGTGCGTCTGGTCGTGGGCCTCGACCACGGAGTCGACGAAGGCCGAAATAGCCGATGAACCGGCCCAGAGACTGATGACGAACCCCAGTGAGACCACCTCGCCGCGGGCGCCTTGAGCAATGTCGCGCACGGTGGGCTCGATGATCTCGGCGACGACGTTTTTCGAGAAGAAACTGGTTGAGGTGCTGATGAGCTGGCGCTGGATCATCGGCAGGGTGTCGGGACCGAACAGCGGCGCGACGTAGGCCAGGCTGCCGAGCATGCCGAGCAGGAGCGGAGGCAGGGACAACACCGACCAGAACCCGGCCTGGGCCGACTCGGAAAAGATCGAGTCATCCCAACTTTTCGCCAGCGTTCGCTTGGCGATGCGCAAGGCGTGGTGGCGTGTGGGCTTAGGGGGCTGGTCGATCACGACATGTCAGCGTTTTCGACCGAGCGGTTCATCGAACGATCAGATGATGTCAGGCGTCGGCCGGGCTGACTTCCAAGACGGCCGCCAGCGCAATGAGCCTGGCTTGATGCTCGTTCGCGTGGTGCTGGCAGAACAGCAGCTCGGCGCCTGAGGGAAGTTTGGCTCGCACGCGGGCCGCCGCACCACAGCGATCGCAGCGATCAGCCCTGGTCAGTTCCGGACTGGTCAGCGTTGCGTTCATTGCTCCTCCGTCAGGTGCTCAGCGCCCCGGCGCGCTACATCTACTCTGTCAGACGTTCGGGCCGACTCGCTTGTTCCCGTTTCCAATGTATGTGGCGTGTCTCACCTTCCGCAGCTGGTGCAGAAGAGGAGACGAAACCCACCCTAGCGCCGCGGTAGCTGTTACGGTCCGGCTGGGAGTTCCCAGAAGTCGAAGAATTGCCGCGAGTGCTCGCTCCGAGTTGCCCATTCCGGCAGCGCGGGCGTCGGGAGCGTCGGCGCGCTATCTCATCCCCCCGAGAAGCGTCGCCGTTCCCCACACGGTGACCGGGTGCCGCTCCAGGCGCGGATACACCCTGTTCCGCGACGGTGGTCGCGGCATCGGTCACCTCGGATTTGAGGAGATTGGCTATGGCTAAGGCGCCGAAGCTGGCGGTCCTCGATATCGCCGACATACCGCTGCGTGAAGTCTCCGGCCTGGCATTGCAGGGTCCGCACCTGATAGCCGTCGGGGACCACGACCCAGCGGTCTTCATCGCCCCGGTGGAACCCTGGCCGCTGGAATGGCGGGCTCTCGATCTCGCTGAGCTGCGTTTGCCGGACGGGGGTGTGCAGTTCGAGGCGATCGCCCCGACGGGCGAGCACACTGCCCTCGTCCTCCAGGAGCAGCCTGCTCGCGTTCTTCAACTCGACCTGTCCGGGCCCGCACTGGCCGGCTCCCTGCACCTGGAGGTCCCTGAGGGCCACTCGCTGCGGGAGGCCTGGTTGGGTGATCGTTCCTCGCGTGGGGAGTCGTTGGTGCTGGCCGATCGTGGTCATCTGATCATCGTGAAAGAGAAAGGTCCTGCTGCCATCTTGGAGTTCGGACCGGTGGACGATGCACCGGTCGGGTGGCGCCGTGGCGAGCGCGGTGTCCCACCGGCCGTCGGCGATCAGACCCTTAGCGTGTTGGCAACCTGGTGGCTCAGCAAAGCACTCGCCAAGGCCCTTCCGGACATCAGCGACGCCACCGTAGGTCCGGACGGCTGTCTCTACCTCCTGTCGGACCAGGGCAGTGCGATCGCGCGACTGCCCGAGATTCTCGATCCGGCCGGCGGCACCGTCGACGCCACGCAGATATGGCGCATCGCGGGAAGCCCCGAGAACGCCGAGGGCCTGGTCATCCTCGACGATGGAACCCCCTTGGTGGCTCTCGACACCAAGTCCGCCAAGCGCAATCTGCTGCGGCTGGAACCGCTTCCGCTGTAAGGGCTTACGCTGCTTGTTGGCTGCGTCGGCCGCGGTCGCCGTCGACAGTGCAACGGCTGCCACCGAACCGACTGTCACGAGCGCGAAGCCGACGGAGCGGGTGCTGACGGGGTGATCCTTTTCCGGATCAGGGGAGCTGCTTGGCGTGGCGTGCCGCGGCCGCCGACTCTAGCTGGAGTTTCTACGTGGCAATACCCTTACTATTCCCGTTACTCGCCGTATCAGTCAATTGCCGGTTTGTTTCGCCCGACCTACGGCCGTCGGGACACAGCAAAGACACTTGGGTTTGCTGCGGATCGAATTCCCGAATTGGGTGCGCACGGGTGCGCGCGGGTGGCGCACGGGTGCGCCGAAGGGGACTCACATTGTGCAAAAGCCACCCACCGCGCACCGATTCAGCGTTTGTCACGGCACGGCCATGGAAGCCCGGCAACGGCAGCGGGTGGGGGTCGCTTAGTCCAGGTAGTCGCGCAGGACCTGCGAGCGGCTGGGGTGACGCAACTTCGACATGGTCTTGGACTCGATCTGGCGAATCCGTTCACGCGTGACGCCGTAGACCTGGCCGATCTCGTCGAGGGTGCGGGGCTGGCCGTCGGTCAGGCCGAACCTGAGCCGCACGACGCCGGCTTCGCGTTCCGAGAGCGTCTCCAGCACCGACTGCAGCTGATCCTGCAGCAGCGTGAAGGAGACCGCGTCGACGGCGACCACGGCCTCGGAGTCCTCAATGAAGTCGCCGAGTTGGCTGTCGCCCTCGTCGCCGATGGTCTGGTCCAGGGAGATGGGCTCGCGGGCGTACTGCTGGATTTCCAGCACCTTCTCGGGAGTGATGTCCATTTCCTTGGCCAGCTCCTCCGGGGTGGCCTCGCGGCCCAGGTCCTGGAGCAGCTCGCGCTGGATGCGCCCGAGCTTGTTGATGACCTCGACCATGTGCACCGGGATACGGATGGTGCGGGCCTGGTCGGCCATGGCGCGGGTGATGGCCTGACGGATCCACCACGTCGCGTAGGTGGAGAACTTGTAGCCCTTGGTGTAGTCGAACTTCTCTACCGCGCGGATCAGACCCAGGTTGCCTTCCTGGATCAGGTCCAGGAACGCCATGCCGCGGCCGGTGTAACGCTTGGCCAGCGAGACCACCAGGCGCAGGTTCGCTTCGAGCAGGTGGTTCTTGGCCCGCTCGCCGTCGCGGCAGATCCACTGCATATCGCGACGCTGCTGAACCGGAAGCTTGGTGCCGCCCTCGGCGAGCTCGGCCATCTTCTGGGTGGCGTACAGGCCGGCCTCGATGCGTTTGGCCAGCTCGACCTCTTCCTCGGCGTTGAGGAGTGCGACCTTACCGATCTGCTTGAGGTAGGCGCGCACCGAGTCCGCCGAAGCGGTGAGTTCGGCATCCTTGCGAGCCTGGCGCAGTGCCTCGGACTCTTCCTCGTCCCAGACGAAGTCCCCGGATGCCTTGTCCTTGTCGGTAGGTTCGGTGACGTCGTCGTCGCCCGTGGTCGCCGCCACTCCGGCCACAGCCGTGACGGGCTCGGCGGTGTCCGCGGCTTCGACCAGATCGTCGAGTTCGACGTCGGCGGTCACCTCGAGTTCGGCCTCGACGGCCAGCCCGTCAAGGTCTTCGTCGAGGACTTCGGCGTCTGCCACCGGGGCATCGACCGGTGCCGCGACCTTTTTCGCGCGGCTCCGGGGCGCCTTCGGCGCAGCTGGAGCCCCTGGCTCGGCTGCAGCTTTGGCGGGGGCTTTGGCCGGTGCGGCCTTCTTCGCGGGGGTGGCCTTCGCCGCCCTGGTGGCCTTCGCGGGCGCGGCCTTGGCGGGTGCGGCTTTCACGGGTGCGGCTTTCGTTGCGGCCTTGGCCGGCGCGGCCGTCGTGACGGCCTCCGCTGGCTCGTCTGGCTCGGTTTTGGTGGTCCTGGATGCGGTGACGGCCTTGGTGACCGCTTTGGCGGCGCGGGCGAACACGCCCTTGGCTGCAGGAGGGGCTGTGACGGCCGACTCCGTGGCGGCGGCCACCTGCTCCGCGTCGGCCTGCTTCTTGGCGGGCGTCTTGGCGGCGGTGCGCTTCGCCGGCGTCTCGGTTGCCGGGCTGGCTTTGGTCGCTGCCACGTACACCCTTTCAGTCATGCGGGCTTCGGCAAGACGTGCCTCACCGGAAGCGTCGGCTATGGGGAATGTCGGGGCGGTCCCGTCGGATTCTTCAGCACCGTGACCCACCACCGTTCTTCACGTCGGCGGCGGGCGTTCCCCATTGTAACGACTGCCTGTGAATCCGTAGGCCTTGGTTACGGCAGTTCGGGCTGGCTGGCCATCGCTGCGCCGACGATTCCAGCGCTGTTGAGCAGTACTGCCGCCACCACCGGTGTGCGGCTCTTCAGCAGAGGAATCCACTTGTCCGCGTTCTTGCTGATGCCACCGCCGGCGATGAACAGGTCCGGCCAGATCGCGTTCTCGATCGCGACGAGAACCTTGGTGACTTCCTTGCTCCAGCGGTGGTAGCTCCATTCCCTGCGTTCCTTCACCGAGGACGCGGCCCGGTGCTCGGCTTCTTTCCCGTCGACCTCGATGTGTCCGAATTCGGTGTTGGGCAGCAGCATTCCGTTATGGATGACCGCTGAGCCGATTCCGGTGCCGAACGTCAGCAGCACGATGACTCCGCTGTGGTTGCGGCCCGCGCCGTAGCGTTGCTCGGCTAGGCCGGCGGCGTCGGCGTCGTTGAGCACGACCACCTTCTGGCCGCCCAGAGCCTGGCTGTACGCCTCTGCCACGTTGGTGCCGATCCAGGACTTGTCGACGTTGGCAGCGGTCTGCACGACGCCGTTTACGACGACCCCCGGGTAGGTGACGCCCACCGACCCGGTCCAGCCGAAGTGGCGGACGACCTCGGCGACGGTATTCGTCACCGCCTGCGGTGTGGCGGGTTGCGGTGTCTCGAGCCGGAACCGTTCGCCGACGAGTTGACCGGAGTCGAGGTCGACGATGGCTCCCTTGACGCCGCTGCCGCCGACGTCGATTCCCAGGGCGTAATGGTTGGTGCCTCCTTGCTGGGGACCGGTCATGGCGGCTATCTCCTTTCACAGCGGGTGCTCAAACATTAGTTGGTCGGATCGCACAGCAAGGCTGGATTGCCGTCCGGACTGTGCTGCGATGGCAGGGTGAACACCGACAGCCCTGAGGTATTGCGCACGGTGGCCGAGCAACTGGCCGCAGAGGCGGCCGCGTTCGTGCGTCGTCGGCGGTCCGAGGTTTTCGGGACTGCGGCGGCCGGTCAGCAGACGCCGGCCGTGCGGGCCAAGAGCAGCCCGACCGACCCGGTGAGCATCGTCGACACCGAAACCGAGCAATTCCTGCGGGATCGGCTCGCTCAGCTGCGCCCGGGTGAATCCATCCTCGGCGAGGAACAGGGCGGCCCGGAGTCCGATGACGACGACTCATACTCGGGCACACTGCGCTGGGTGGTCGACCCCATCGACGGCACGGTGAACTTCCTCTACGGGATTCCCGCGTACGCGGTCTCGGTCGCCGTGCAGTGTGACGGCGTGTCGATCGCGGGGGCGGTTGCCGACGTCGCCGTCGCCGAGATCTATTCCGCTGCGGCGGGGGGCGGCGCCCACCTGCTGTCCGGGGGCGAGCGTCGGCCGCTCCGGTGCAGCCGGGTCACTGTGCTGTCCAACGCCCTGCTCGCCACTGGGTTCGGCTACCAGAGCTCGCGGCGGGCGGCGCAGGCCGCGTTGTTGGCGCGGATGCTGCCGCAGGTCCGCGATGTGCGCCGGATCGGAGCCGCGGCGCTCGATCTCTGCATGATCGCGGCGGGCCGGCTGGACGCGTACTACGAGCACGGCCTCAACGTCTGGGACTGGGCGGCCGGTGCGCTGGTAGCCGCTGAAGCCGGAGCCTTCGTCGCGCTACCCGAAGGAGGCAGCGAGACTGGTGCGTTGATCGTGGCCGCGGCCCCGGAGATCGCGGCGGAGCTGATGTCTGCGCTGGCCCTCTGCTCGGGTCTGGAGCCGCTTGAGCCGTGTTAGCAGGTCCCGTTGTGGATCTTGGTGATCAGCGCCGAATCAGCCGGCTCGGTGGCTCCCGGTCGCAGGCCTGAGAGCACGGCGGCGATGTCGTCGCTGCTGGCCAGCGTGGTGAAGTCGGTGCCGATCACCAGGTCGACGGAGTCGTCCTTGCGGTCGTCCTGGTAGAGCTGCACGCAGGGGGCGACCAGCCAGGCCGTCGCCGCGCCGTGACGCCCGGCCTCGCCGAACCGGATCTGACCCTGGCAGGACAGCCGGGTGCCGGTGTAGATGGGGTCATTGGCGGCCGTCGGGGCGGCGAAGCCCAGGTCGCGGAGCGCACCGGCGACGTCGCCGGCCTGTCCGCCCTGCCCGCTGGCGTTGAGCACCCGGATCTTGGTGTCGGCCAACTTGGCGGGGGAGACGTCGATCATCGAGACCGCGGCGACCTCCTTGCCCAGCTTCGGGGCTGCCGGGTCGGTCGGCGCCGGTGGTGCGTTGCAGGACGCGGCTTCCTGGATGTCGACGGGCCGGGTGAAGACGATGGCCCATGCCGTCGCGCTCAGGACGAGCAGGACCACCGCGGCGATGATGCCCGGCCGATAGTTGCGCCGCCGGTACTGCTGCCCGCCCTTGTCGTAGGCTGACCCGTTGGTGATGAGTGCGACCACGTGTGCACTGTAGTGGTATCTCTATTCAGGCGGGTGCGGCTACGGTCGTTTAACCGCGCTGATCGCCAAGATCAACCAAGGTGACGGAAATCACACGACGACAGGCCCACAACAGGGCAGGAATCCTTTTGTACATGCGTTCCGCGCTGATACAACACACTGCTGGGATCTGACGAGGGATGGCGATGGCTACTGATTACGACGCTCCACGGCGTACCGAGACCGACGAGGTGTCTGAGGACTCGCTGGAGGAACTCACTGCTCGTCGCAACGAAGCACAGTCTGCTGTCGTCGACGTCGACGAAACAGAGTCGGCGGAGTCGTTCGAGTTGCCCGGCGCAGACCTCTCCGGTGAAGAGCTGTCAGTGCGGGTGGTGCCCAAACAGGCCGACGAGTTCACCTGTTCGAGCTGCTTCCTGGTGCATCACCGCAGCCGGCTGGCCACTGAGAAGAACGGCGTGATGATCTGCACCGACTGCGCGGCCTGACGCGCCGTCCGGCGCAGCGCGGCCTGACGCGCCGCTAGCCCCCGCTAGCCCTGCAGCGCTGAGAGCACCCGTTCGGGGTGGCGGCAACTCACCAGCCAGTACGGCGTGGGGTCGTCGGGGTCCTCCAGGACGACCAGTGCCATGGGCCCGATCCAGGGCCGATGCACGACGAACGCGGCGGGGTCGAGTTGACGTCCCATTGCTGCGGACTTCGCGGTGCGGGGGATCGGTGCAGTCTTCGTCACCACCGCTGCCGGCAGATGCGCCTCACCGGCCCACAGCTCGACGTCGCCGTCGCTGCCGGTGACCCGAACCTCGGTGCGGCTCAGCCACAGCAGCACTCCGGAGGCGGCTCCCGCCAGCACCAGGTAGGGAATCCAGGGTGGCAGCGCCCGTACTCCCATGCTGACCGTGGTTGCCATCACTGCCGATAAGCCGATGCCGATCACCCACCACGACCACGGAACCCAGAGTCGCTCGCGGTAGCGCACGGTTTGCGACGTCACACGCGGAGTTGACACTCGGCCAAGGGTAGTCTTTCCCCTCGTGTCCACCAGCCTTGCGGTGGTTCGCCTAGACCGCGATCTGCCGATGCCGAGCCGAGCCCACGAGGGCGACGCCGGCATTGACCTGTTCAGCTCCCAGGACGTCGAACTGGCCCCAGGCCAGCGGGCGCTGGTGGCGACCGGCATCGCGGTGGCGATTCCGTACGGCATGGTGGGTCTGATTCACCCGCGATCCGGTTTGGCTGCACGCGTTGGACTTTCCATTGTCAACAGCCCTGGCACCGTTGATGCCGGTTACCGCGGCGAGATCAAGGTGTCGCTGATCAACCTCGACCCGACCACGCCGATCTCCATCCGGCGGGGCGATCGGATCGCTCAATTGGTGGTCCAACGGGTCGAACTTCCTGAATTGGTCGAGGTGGTCTCGTTCGACGAGGCCGGACTGGCCGACACAACCCGTGGTCAGGGCGGCCACGGTTCCTCCGGCGGACATGCGAGTTTGTGATGGCATTCGGCAGACGTAAGAAAGACAAGGACGGCGTCGTCAACGAGGAGGCTGTCGAAGCCGTTGTTGACGGTGAGGCCGAACAGGCCGAGGCGTACGACGAATACGTGGCTGCCGACGCCGCCGTTTTCGAGGGTGATTTCGAGGGGCCGTTCGACATCGAGGACTTCGGCAATCCGGAGGAAGCGCTACTGGCCCGACTGGATCTCGGCTCGGTGCTGGTCCCGATGCCGCCCGGCAGCCAGATCCAGGTGGAACTCAACCAGCAGGGTGTGCCCAGTGCCATCTGGGTGGTGACCCCCAACGGCCGGTTCACCATCGCCGCCTATGCCGCGCCGAAGTCGCCGGGGCTGTGGCGGGAGGTGGCCAGCGAACTGGCCGAGGCGCTTCGCAACGACAACGCGTCGGTCTCCATCGAAGACGGCCCATGGGGCCGTGAGGTCGTGGGGACCGGTGCCGGAGTGGTGCGGTTCATCGGAGTCGACGGCTATCGCTGGATGGTCCGGTGTGTCGTCAACGGCGCCCCGCACACCATTGCGGCACTGGCCGTCGAGGCGCGGACAGCCTTGGCGGACAGCGTTATTCGCCGTGGTGACACACCGTTGCCGGTTCGCACCCCGCTTCCTGTCGAGCTGCCCGAGGAACTGGCCGCCCAGCTGCGCGCCGCGGCCGCTCAGCAGGCTCAGCAGGCCCAGCAGGCCCAGCAGGCCCAGCAGGCGATGCTCGCCGCCCAGCAGCAGGCCATGTTCGCCCAGCAGCAGCAGGCGATGTTCAACCAGCAGCAGCAGTTCGCTCAGCAGCAGTACGCGCAGCAGCAACTGGCCCAGCAGGACCAGCTTCAGGAGCAAGCCCAGGTGCCGACCGAACGCCGGGCCGCGGACGGCTCGGCCATGCAGCAGTTGCGCGGTACCGGGGGCTGATCCCGGTCATTCAGCCGGCGCGTTGCAGGGCGTCGGCCAGGGCCGCCAAACACGTCTCGCCCAGCGCAGGCGGATTGGGGCCGAACTCGTCGAAGGTGGTCGTGCGCAGGGCCGCCCGCGGGGCGGCGGCGACCCACTCACGGGCTACCGAAACGGGGTGAATCGCATCGTCTTCGGCTGCGGCCACGCCCATCGGGGCGCTCAGGCCGGCCAGTTCGTCGCGATTCGGCGCGACGTAGGCTGCGGCTTCCTCCATCGCGTCGGGCAGCGCCGGCCACTGACGATGCCAGGAACGGGTCAGTTCGTCGGCGAGCCAGACCGGACTGGAGGCGCGCATCGTCGCGGTCGTCGTGGCCAGGCCGTCGCGCCGTAGCAGTGCGGCGGTGTGGCGGGCAGACAGCGATGCCGGGGCGCCGTCCGGTGCCCCGGTCCACGCGGGCAGCGCTGCCAGCACAGCCAGGGTCCGGTCTGGGTGGGCCAGCGCCCAGGCGGCGGCCACCGCCGCGCCGAGGGATACTCCTGCCACGACGATCGGTCCGCTTTCGGCCGCTGCGTCCAGCGCTCGCAAGTAACCCGCCACCACCGCGGTTGGTTCGGGGGAGATGGCGACCGGGACGGCTCCGAGCTCTGCCAAGGGTCCCGCGAACGCCTTCCGGAGGTACACGTCATCGGAACCCGTCCCCGGCAGCAGCACCGTCACAGCGCCACCCAGCACAGCGCGTAAGGCACCTCGCCCGTCGACCGTCACCTCACGATCGTGCCTGGCCGCGCATGACTGTTCGCGATGTGGGTCGCCAAGGTCTACGGTGACTTAGGCACTTATCGACCCTGGCAGTATCGATCTTCAGGAGATGCTATGGCTACGGCGGAAGGTTTTGTGCGCCGGATGACCCGCCGTCTGACGGAGGGCCCGGAGCGCCGCGACGCCGAAGAGCTGACCGACGAGGCGTCCAGCACCGGCGCGCAGCGTGCAGTCGACTGCAAACGCGGCCAAGAGGTCACCATGATCGGCAACCTGCTCAGCGTCGAAACCAACGCCAAGGGGTGCGCCGGCGGCGTCAAAGCGGAATTGTTCGACGGCACCGACACGGTGATGCTGGTCTGGCTGGGCCAGCGCCGCATCCCCGGGATCGAATGCGGCCGAAAGCTCCGCGTCCGCGGCCGGCTTGGGATGCTCGACAACGGCAGCAAGGCGATCTACAACCCGCACTACGAGATTCAGCGTTGACGGAGTTGACCGGAACCGATCAGGCGGACGAGCAGAAGAACGCCGAGAAGGACTCTCAGGCAGACCTCGGGGAAGAATCCCGGGACGACGCCGAGACCGCCGCCCGTACGCCCGGACAGGCCATGATGGCCCAGATGGGCGGCCTCAGCGGTCTGATCTATTCGGCGCTGCCGGTGGCGGTCCTGGTCCCGGTCTCCACCGCCTTCGGTCTGCTTCCCGCCATCTGCGCAGCGCTTGCCGTGGCCGCAGGGATTCTGTTCTGGCGGCTGTTCCGCCGGGACTCGGTGCAGCCCGCCGTCGCGGGTTTCTTCGGCGTTGGGGTGAGCGCTCTGATCGCCTGGGTGGTCGGGGCGTCCAAAGGCTATTTCCTGCTGGGAATCTGGACCTCGCTGATGTGGGCTGTGGTGTTCGCCCTGTCGGTGGTGATGCGCAGGCCCGTCGTGGGCTACATCTGGAGTTGGGTCAACGGCCACGACCGCAGTTGGCGTTCATGCCGGAAGGCCGTGGTTGCCTTCGACCTGGCGACGTTGACATGGGTGTTGGTCTTCGGCGCACGGTTCGCCGTGCAGCACCACCTATACGACGCAGACCGGACCGGCCTGCTGGGTGTGGCTCGCATCGCCATGGGCTGGCCGCTGACGGCGATCGCCGCGCTGGTCACCTATTTGGCGATCCGGGCCGCACAGCGTGCGGTGCACGCCGCCCACGCCGCAAACCCGTGGTCGGAACTTCGCCCGGAATAGAGGCCTTGCCGTCGGCGAGCAGCCGGCTATTTCGCCCCGTCGGCGAGCAGCCGAC
>CAIOYU010000654.1 GCA_903862565.1 uncultured Actinomycetes bacterium
ATGCCGGTCACCACACAGTGAGGAACCACATCATGACCATCAAACTCGATGCGAGCACGCTGATCAGCAGCCTCCCGGCGATGCTCGGCTACCAGGTCCACGACTCGATCGTGGCCGTCATGCTCAAGCGCCACGGTGCTGACCTCGAGGCCGTCGAGTGCGTCCTGCGCGCCGACCTCGACAACTCCGTCGACGACATCGCCACCATGGCGGCCAAGACCGGGCGCACCGCCCGCAACACCGCCGCCGCTGTGCTCATCGCCGTCGCCGGCCCGCAACATCACGGCCATGCCGGGGACGCCCTCGATGCGCTGCGCAACGCGCTGATGGACGCCGACATCCCGGTACGCGGCCGGTTCAGCGTCGCCACCACCGCCGCCCCGGCGATCTGGATGGACGTCGACACCGGACAGCGCGGCATCACCGCGCCGTGGACCGACAGCCCGGTCACCGCCGAAGCGGTCGTCGCCGGGAAGGTGATCGCCAACTCCCGCGACGAACTGGTCGCCGAGTTCGACCAGGCGGCCCACACCGTGGCGGCCACCGCCGTCGAGGGCCTGCTGCCCCTGGTGGGCGCCGGTGAGGAACTCGCCGCGGTGTTCGCCGGCTCCGGTGCGGTCAGCGATGACCTGGTGGGGTTGTTGGCGACCGCGATCGCCAACAAGCGCCTGCGGGACACCCATCTGGTCCTGGGTCTGGATCACGCGGATCGCGCCACCGGGATCTGGATCCAGATCGCCCGGCGGATGCGCGGCCAGGCCCGCCTGGAGGCGGTCGCCATCGCCGCCGCCTACGCCTACATGACCGGCGATTCGGTCCGCGCCGGCATCGCGGTCGACATCGCCTCCACCGAGGCGCAGGAGGTGGGACTGGAGGAGCCGATGCTGGCGTTGCTGCTCAACACCGCGCTGCGCCAGGGGGTGGAGCCCAAGAAGATCCGAGAGATCATCCTCACCGCGGCAGCCGCGTCGGCCGGGGACGATCCCGAGGCATAAGCGGCCCTGGTCCGGGGAGTCCGGTTCCGCCCCCTCGGGGGCGGGATCGGGCCCCCCTTTTTTGTCTTCACGTCGCCCGGGGCGGCGGGTGCGGCGGCGCGCCCGGCGCGGCCGCCACCCACCCGCGCCCCCGCCCTCACCGGAGACTGCCCGCCTGCGGCGGGCACGAAAACCGTTGCGGTAACTGATTTTTTACGTCAGCAGGCTGCTGAGCGTACCGGTTCAGGACCCGACGGCATCAAGCTCCGGCGCTTCACGGCCTCCCGCGTCTCCGGCTGCGCCTCGCTGCGCTCGGCTGCGCCTGCGCCGCGCGGCACCGCCGAGTTTCCCGGCCCCTGCAACCGCCCCGGCAAGCCCTGCGGGCGCCGGGGCGGCGCGGGCCGCGAAATTCGGCTCCGGTCCTACGCCTGCGCGTGACCCCGCCGGGCCCTGACCGGTCAGTAGCAGCACAGCGCTGACATCCCAGCGCCTCATCGCACAGAACGGAGAACACCATGACCACCACGACCA
>CAIOYU010000655.1 GCA_903862565.1 uncultured Actinomycetes bacterium
GGCCGCGATGGCGCTGATGGCGCGGCCGGGCGACCGTAGGCCTCGCGCCGCCATCATCGGGTGCCTTGCGGCGTTGACGGTCATCTTCAGCGTGCTCGCCGCTCTTGGCTACCTGGAACTCGGGGGCGGCACCTCGCCCACGGCGATGACGCTGGTGATCGGCGTCGTCGCCATCGTGGGCTGGGGCGCGGCAGCGACGGCGATGCCGCCGATTCTTCAGTCGGCCGCCATGCGGCACTCACCGGAGGATCCCGATGGCGCCTCCGGTCTGTACGTGACGGCATTCCAGGTCGGGATCATGGCCGGTTCGCTCCTCGGCGGGATGCTCTACGTGAGCGCCGGCGAGCCGGCCATGCTCGCCGCCTCGGCGCTGCTGGTGGCCGGAGCCCTGGCGTGCGTGGTGATCAGCCGGGACCTGTTGGCCGGGTCCGGCGTGGTCAGCGATGAGTAACGCTCGTCACCCCCGCGACGATGATCTGCACAGTTCAGTGGGGTGTTTACGGTCCGGTGCACGGTCGGCCGAAGGTCGGCGCGCCGATGAGCGGTTCGTTCTTGTGTAAGACTGGTTTTTAGTTTTTGAGCAACGGAGGAGTCTGGTGATGCGGGTGAAAGGCGCCCTAGCGGCCGCCCTGTGTGTGGTGGGAGTCGCGAGCCTGGGTACTGGCCCGGCATTCGCCGATCCTGATCAGCCTGTGGATCCGCAGGTGGTCGACGGTGCGGCGCCGATGGCACCGCCACCGATCGAGCTGCCGCCCCCACCGGCCCCGATCCCCGGCGACTTGTTCCCCCCGGGTTTCTTCCCGCCCCCGCCGGCACCCGCTGATGCACCAGCGCCAGCGCCAGCACCGGCCCCGGCACCCGCAGCAGCCCCGGCCGCAGCACCCGCCCCCGCCCCGGCCCCGGCCCCGGCGCCCGTCGCCCTGCCGAACACCGCCGGCGCGAAGGGACAGAACAACGCGCCGTTCACCGGTGACCCGGTGTTCGCGCCGCCGCGTTTCAACCCGATCAACGGCGCGATGGTGGGCGTCGCCAAGCCGATCATCATCGACTTCCAGCGTCCGATCGCCAACCGCGCACTGGCCGAGCAGTCCATCCACATCTCGTCGAACCCCCCGGTTCCAGGGACGTTCTACTGGACCACCGACACCCAGGTCCGCTGGCGGCCGTACAACTTCTGGCCGGCCGGCACCCAGGTCCACATCGACGCCAGTGGCGCGCAGTCGAACTTCCGCGTGGGGGACTCCCTGGTGGCCACCATTAATGACAAGACCCACCAGATGACGGTCACCCGCAACGGGGTCGTGGAGAACACCTTCCCGGTGTCGATGGGCATGCCCGACGGCAAGCATGAGACCAAGAACGGCACCTACTACGTGCTGGAGAAGTTCCCCGACATCGTCATGGACTCGTCCACCTACGGAGTTCCGGTGAACTCAGCGGACGGGTACAAGATCAAGGTGCAGTGGGCGGTGCGCATCGACAACAGCGGCGGCTTCGTGCACAGCGCCCCGTGGTCGGTCGGTGATCAGGGCAAGCGCAACGTCAGCCACGGTTGCATCAACCTGTCGCCGGCCAACGCGAAGTGGTTCTACGACAACTTCGGCAGCGGCGATCCGGTCATCGTGAAGAACTCGGTGGGCCTGTACAACAGGCCCGACGGTGCCGACGACTGGCAGTGGACGCTGTACTGACCCCGGTACCGGGTGGCGGCTAGCTCCAGATGCGAACCCGCTGCTGCGGTTCGAGGTAGAGGGCGTCGTGCTCGCCTACCCCGAACGCGTCGTAGTAGGCGTCGACGTTGCGGACGACACCGTTGCAACGGAACTCCGGCGGTGAATGCGGGTCGGTAGCGAGCCGTCGGATCGCCTCTGCAGCACGGGATTTGGTGCGCCACACCTGTGCCCAGCCGAACAGGACGCGCTGTACGCCGGTGAGGCCGTCGATCACCGGGGCCTCCCGGCCGCCCAGTGACAGCTGGTAGGCCAGCAGTGCGATCGACAAGCCGCCCAGGTCGCCGATGTTCTCCCCCACGGTGAACGCACCCTGCACGTGCGGCGGGTTGTCGCGGACCTCTAGCTCACGGGGAACGAACGTATCGTATTGCTCGATGAGTTGAGTTGTCCGTACGGAGAATTCGGCGCGATCCTCGGCGGTCCACCAGTCGACCAGGTGGCCTTCACCGTCGTACTTCGAGCCCTGGTCGTCGAATCCGTGGCCGATCTCGTGGCCGATCACCGCGCCGATACCGCCGTAGTTGGCGGCGTCGTCGGCTTCGGCGTCGAAGAACGGGGGTTGCAGAATGGCGGCGGGGAAGACGATCTCGTTCATCCCGGGGTTGTAGTAGGCGTTGACGGTCTGTGGCGTCATGAACCACTCGTCGCGATCGACGGGACCGCCGAGTTTGGCGAGTTCCCGATCGGTCTCCAGTTCGGTGCCCCGAATGACGTTGCCGTACAGATCATCTCGATGGATCACCAAGGTGGAGTAGTCCCGCCACCTGGCCGGATAGCCGATCTTGGCGGTGAACTTGTCCAGCTTCGCCAGGGCGCGTTGTCGGGTGGCCGGCGTCATCCACTCCAGGTCGGTGATGCTCACCCGATAGGCCTGCCGAAGGTTGGCCACCAACTCGTCCATCCGGGCCTTGGCCTCCGGCGGGAAGTGGTGTTCGACGTAGACCCTGCCCACGGCGTCGCCCAGCAGGCCCTCGACCAGTGAGACCCCTCGCTTCCACCGTTCCCGGATCTGCTCGGTCCCACTGAGGGTCCGGCCGTAGAAGGCGAAGTCCTCGTCCGCCACCGCATGTGTGAGGACTCCGGCGCGGGCGTGGATCAGCCGCCACCGCGCCCAGTCCTGCCAGTCGGCGAAGTCCGCCTGTGCCCACAGGGCGGCAAATGTGGTCAGGTAATCAGGCTGGCGCACAACGAGTTCTGCGAAGGACTCCGGCGATGCGCCAAGTGCCGCCACCCAGGCGGCCCAGTCGAACCCGGGAGCCTGTTCGGGCAGTTCGGCGAACCGCCGCAGGTTGTAGCTCAGGTCTGCGTCGCGGCGGCGCACGACGTCCCAGTGCCCGGCGGCCATTCCGGTCTCCAGCGCCACGATCCGGGCGGCCCGGTCGGCGTGCTCGTCCGGGGTGCCGCCGTACACCAGAGCGAACATCGCCGCGATGTGCCCGGGGTAGGCGCCCAGGATCGCCGCGTGCTCCTCGTCGCGGTAATAGGACTCGTCGGGCAGACCCAGGCCGGACTGGCTGAGGTAGACCAGGTAGCGGGACGAGTCCTTGGCATCGGTGTTGACGTAGAGGCCCACGCCGCCGCCGACGCCGGTCCGCTGCAACCGCCCGATCACCGCGGCCAGCGCGCCCGGATCGGTGGCCGTGTCGATCATCGCCAGTTCGTCCAGCAGGGGCTGTAATCCGCGGCGTTCGATGGCCTCCTCGTCGAGGAAGCTCGCGTAGAGGTCGCCGATGCGCTGTTCGTCTGTACCGACCGGGCCGGACGCCGAGGTGATCAGTTCGAGAACATGCTCCTCGGCCTGGTCGTACAGGTGGCGGAAGGCACCGTCGGTGGCCCGGTCGGCGGGAATGGCATGGTCGGCCAGCCAGCGGCCGTTGACATGGCCGAACAGGTCGTCCTGCGGGCGGACCGCGGGGTCGACGTGGGAGAGGTCGATGCCAGAGCGCTGCGTTTCCACGGTCACGCCACCATCCTTACCACGGCGGCAGCCGATGGCTGAATCCGCGACCCGACCGGTAGCCTCGCCTGCATGCCTGAGATCGACAGGGGCGCCAAGCCGGCGAAACC
>CAIOYU010000656.1 GCA_903862565.1 uncultured Actinomycetes bacterium
CCGCAAGAACGCACTAAAAGGTGCGTGCCGAACCCCGGAGTAGCCATGGCAGCCACCACCCGCACGGTCACCGTCGCCGACAACTGCGCCACCACCGTCACCACCGACGGCCCCCGAGTGGCTGCCGGGGACAGTGCCGAGTGCCGCATCGTCCGCGAAACCCTGAGCCAACTCGGCGACAAATGGACTCTGATGGTGATCCTGTGTCTCAGCGCAGGTCCGTTGCGCTTCAACGCGCTTCAGCGCGCCGTGGTGGGCATCTCGCACCGGATGCTCACGGTCACCCTGCGCAAGCTCGAACGCGACGGTCTGGTCCTGCGGACCCTCTATCCCACCGTGCCCCTGCACACCGAATACGAATTGACCCCGCTCGGCACCAGCTTCACCGAACCTGTTCTTGCCATTGCGAATTGGGCGATCGCCGCGCAGTCCGCCATCGAAGACAGCCGGGCGCGCTTCGACGAGGAGCGGCCCTCCACCCGCGCTGACAGCGCCTCCTGACTCCATCTCCCTGCGCCCCCTGCGTTCCCGCGGCAACCGAATCGCGATGGGTGTCGCCGTCGGGGACCTTCCTCGCCCGCTTCTCCAACCACGATGTGGACATCTTCAGCAGGCTTGCCGCGCAGACCTACTGCCCGGACATGATCGGAATCCCCGTTCTGGATAGGTGACCCCGGAAGCCGCCGGGGCGGGACGGGTTGACGGTTACCCGGCGGATCCTTCCTCGATGGGGAACGATGTGACACGGGAGGGCTAATGGACTGGCTGACGGCCGTGGTGGCGCCACTCAACGCGCTGGCATTCACGCTGTGGGGTGACCCGGTGAGCTGGGCCGAACTCTTAGGTTTCCTCACCGGCGGTGCCTGCGTCGCGTTGACCGTCCGACGCAGCATCGCGAACTTCCCTGTCGGAATCGCGAACTCGGCCTTCTTCCTGGTGCTCTTCGCCTCCGCGCGGCTGTGGGCCGACTCGGGTCTTCAGGTGATCTATATCGTTCTCGGATTGGCCGGATGGTGGCAGTGGCTCCACGGCAACACCGCGCGGACGCCTTTGCAGGTCCGGGGTGTCAGCAGGCGCCGGCTTCTCTGGCACGTTGCGGCCGCCGCGGCGGGAGTCGCGGTTCTCTACCCCCTCCTTCGATCGGTGCACGATTCGGCGCCCTTTCTGGACGCGCTCACCACCAGCCTGTCGTTGGTTGCGCAATGGCTCCTGAACGGCAAGCGGATCGCAACCTGGTACTTCTGGATCGCCGCCGACAGCATCTACGTCCCGCTCTACCTGAGCCGGGGGTTGAACCTCACCGCCATCGTCTACGTGCTGTTCCTGGCGATGTGTGTGGCTGGCCTTCGCGCGTGGTCCCGGGAGCGCAACGATTCCCGCGACTCTGAATACGTCGGCGCTGCAGGATGATCCGGCACCGCCATGGCTTGCTGATCGGCAAGTTCTATCCGCCCCACCTCGGCCATCATGCGGCGATCCGCGACGCAGCGGCCACCTGTGAGCACCTCACGGTGCTGGTGATGGCAGCGGCCGTCGAGACGGTTCCACTCGCTGATCGAGTGTCGTGGCTTCACGCCGAA
>CAIOYU010000657.1 GCA_903862565.1 uncultured Actinomycetes bacterium
CGCCAAGGTCGCCGCCAAGCACGCCGCGGCCAAGGCCCAGCGCCAGGTCGTCGCCGACGAGCTGCGCGACGTCGCCCTCGAGGCGATCGCCGCCGGCATGACCGAGGTCGACCTGGCGGCCGCGCTCGGCGTCGACAGGGCCCGGACGCTGCGGCGGCTGCTGGGTAAGTAGCCCTACCCCAGCAACGCCAGCGCGTCACGCTTACGCACGTCTGTCGTGGCGACGTAGACCGCCGTCGTCGACAGCAGCGCGTGGCGCACATATGGGTAGGTATGGGGACTTGGGGGCACATATGGGTACATGCGGTCACATACGGACACTTAGCGACACATAACGGCATCCATACGATTCACATCTAGACGTTTACCGTTTGACAAAAAGAGGATCGGTACCTACGTTGTTGATTGCAACATCAAAACCCACCGAGGCGGGGACGTAGATACCGATCCGCCTCTCATCATAGAGAGGATTGCCATGTCGGCAACCATCAGCAGTAAAGAAAAGAACAAGCTGCCGGATTGGGCAGTCTCCACCGCGAACCAGATTGAAGACCTGGGGTTCACGGACTGGGAGTTCAACTGGGATCAGCCGGTGCCGGCTGAAGAGGTGCGGATTCAGGTTCGCAACGAGAAGAACGTCGGACAGTCCAGCGAAGTGCTGGTCTACTCCGAGGCAATGCGCCGCGGCGACAAGTTCCCCCCGGTGGTCTACACCCGTGACGGCACCCGGATTGACGGAAACACCCGGCTGCGGGCCGCGCAGAAGCTCGGCTGGCCGACGTTCCCGGCGTTTGTCATCAACCAGGACATCAAGGACGCCGACGAGTTCACCCAGGAGCGGTTCTTCGCTCTCGGCGGTGCGTTCAACAGTGGTGGACCGAAGCCCCTGACGCGGGCCGAGATGACCTCACTGGTGAAGAAGCTCGCCCGTAACCCGGAGCACTGGACTACCGACAAGGTTGCCCAGCATCTCCACATCAAGCGGGGCACCGTCCAGGCGGTGTTCGCGGAGATTCGTGCGGAGCAGCGCGCTACCCAGTTGGGTGTGAAGCTCAATGGTGCGGTGTGCCCGTCTGCTAAGACTCAGTTGGGCGGCAAGAGTGAGAAGCTGTCCGACGACGTGTACCGCGAAGTGGCGCGTCTAACGCAGGATGCAGCACTGTCCACCACCGATCTCGGCGAGTTGCTCAAGCGGGTCACCAGCGTGACGAGTGGTGATGTCGAGCGCCTGAACCTGGTGGCGACGGAGCGCGAGGTTCGCAAGCCGCAGATCGAAGGGTTCGCCGCGGGCGGCCGGAAGAAGCCGTTGCCGTCGGGCGGTATCCGTAAGGCCGCGGAGCGGATCGCGGAGTTCCGGGCTGACGACGTGCAGGGCTTGGTGGACGGTAATCCGGCCACGCGGGAAAGCTACCTGGACGTTCTGGTCAAGGCTGAGTCGGTTCTGACCCGGCTCATTGAGGCGCAACGCCAGATCAACGGACAGGAGTAGTCGGATGAGTCGGACGAAAGCGGAGAATGACCGTATCGACCGGCTCGCCAGCGAAAAGAAAGGGGGCGGCGGGCTTGTCCTGCCGTCCCTTTTCTCTGCGCTGATGAACGAGTTGCTTGATCACGGCACCGCCACTGATGCGCGGCTGGCCGAGATTGTTGCCAGGGAGTGTGAGAACAAGACGGCCAAGCTGGAAGAAACGTGGGACGGGGACTGGTCGTTCCTCACCACCGATCTAGTGGAGTCCTTGGAAGCCAAGGGCTACGCGGAACGGGACGGGGAAACCTGGGTTGTTGGCCCGAACTTCACTCCGGGGATGTCCCTTGAAGTGCTGCGTGCTCGGCCTGGGTTGAACGCGGCAGCGAAGTTCACAGCCTGGGACCAAGACACTCGTAGGGCACTGCGGGAAGCCGCCGCAGTTGATGTTGCGGTTCGGGACTTGATCCGGCAGCCACGGGGGAAGTCTCATCCGCAGAAGTACGTCAATGAGTTGCGGGAGAGCTACGAGAAGGTCGGGCCGTTGGTTCCGATCCTGGCGGCGACGGTGGACGGTCGGGAGGTAATTATCGACGGGCGCCACCGCAGGGAGGCGTGCCCGGAGTGGCCGACGAAAATTCTGGAGCATGTGAAGACGGAAAGCCAGGTGCTGACGGCGATTCTGGAGTTGGACGATTACCACCGCCGGAACACTGAAAAGCTGACTGCGGATGCTGCGGAAAAAGTGCGCTCGGTGTTGGGGCGTTCTGCTACTCAGTCCATCGTGAAACGGGCTGTGGTGGAGGCTGAGTTGCGAGCGGATGAGTCCCGGTCAAATCGGGCCATCGCAGAGATCGTCGGTGCGGAACATCATCTGGTTGTTGAGGTACGGAGCGCAATGGAGCGAATGGGGGATTCCCCCATTCACTGCTGGATCGGATGGAAGGGCACGGGGGGTGGTAAGCACTCCGCCGAGTGTTGGTGCGGTGAGGGTGATACCCCGCCGAAGGAAACCAAGTCACGGCAACCTAAGGGCGACGTGGAGGGTGCCCGTGTCTATGTCCGGCAGAAGCTGTCGGCGGGTGAGCCGGCGGGCCGCAAGGAACCGATGGAGAAGTTCGGGATCAGTCAAAGCCAGCTCGACATCATCCGGGCAGAGGAACAGGCAAAGCTGGACGCTTCACCACCACCGCCGCCTGCGGCACCGGTAACACCCCCACTGTCCCAGAGTGGGACAGTGCCACCGACCGACCACTCCCATCAGTGGAGAACTGTTCGTATCTGCGATGGATGCGGCGCGGTAGAAGACAACTAGAAACCTGTTCGAATCAATCAGCCCCGGCCTTAACTGGTCGGGGCTGATTTGTTTGTGCGACACGCTGCATCGGTAGTTGCACAGTGCATTGCACTGTGTTAGAACTAATGCCATGCAAGACCTCATTGGCACAACTGAAGCCGTCAAGATTCTTGGAGTTCATCCCTCCACCGTCACCCGCTGGGTTAAGTCCGAAAAGCTCACCGCCGTCGGCAAACTCGGCGGCCCCAACGGTGCGCTGCTGTTCCGTCGCTCCGACGTCGAGGCGCTCAGCGCCGCCAACCAGCACACCCCATAGACCGCTGCGCCGCCCACCCCCCGGGCCGCGCAGCCGTCCCGGGCGGCGCTACCAGCGCAACTGATCGCGCCGCCCGGGACACCACCAATAAGAAAAGGCCCCGCGCGGGGGCTGAAACCCCGCGCGAGGCCGTGACAGAAGGAGAACCAATGTCGAAGCGAAATACTACCGCAGGACGTGCCCGATGATCGCGGCGCTGCTGCTGCTGGCCGTGTCGCTGGTCGGGATCGCCGGGCTGCGGCTCTGCCCGCCGAGGCCGGCTGCGCAGGAGTCCTGGGCAATCGTGGCCATCGCGCCGATCGTCGTGCTGGCGACCGTGGCAGCACTCGGGGTGACCCGATGAGCCAATGGGATGAGGCGGCGACACTGTCGATTACCGCCGCCGACACCGTGTTCGGGCCGGCCACCGTGGCGGCCGAGGTGGCGCTCGATGTGAGCGACCTGCCGCTGATCCGGTTCCACACCGAGGCCGCCCTGAGTGCGGGCCTGGACCGCTTCACCTGGCAAGGGCTGCTTGCCGAGGTGGACCGCACCAAGCGTGCGATCGCCAACTACCCGCCGACGCCGGTGCTGCCGGCGCTGCGCCTCGACGACGTGGCACGCCCGAAATGGAGCGAGCTGTGATCCTCGGCTACCTGGTCTCCTGCGAGGGCGAGTGCGGGGTGCGGATGCTCGTCAACCGCAACATCGCGCACTGGTGCGGTGCGTGCGTCGAGCGGGCCGCCGAGGAGTCCGGCGAGGACTACCTGCCCCTTGAGGCGGTCGAAGGATGAGCGAGCCCAAGACGCTGGCGGAATGCCTCGACGCGGCGCGCGACGGCGACGAGTTCGGGGCGGTCCTGGGGCGGCTGTTTGCCATCCTTGAGGCCGAGGCCGAGAAGTGACCGGGCGGCATCGGGCTCCGCGCGAGCCGATCGCGTGGGCCCCGCTGGCGGCGCTGGCCGCCGGCGGGATGTCCGCGGTGCTGGCGGCGGTGACGTACGTCGGTCGGCCGGAGCCGATCGCGGTGCCCGCTCCGGCGGCAGCGCCGATCATGGCGTCTCCGGTGGCGTTCGTCGCCCCGGCTCCGGTGGCCGCTTCGCCGCGGCGCATGGCTCGGCTCGTCGGGGAGCGTGGGCTAACACCCGGCGCGACCGGGCTCGCGCGCTACCTCCAGGCCACCTATCCCGGGGTGCTCAGCATCGGCGGGGTGCGGCCGTGCGACCAGTTCCGCGAGCACTGCCGCGGGATCGCCCTCGACGCCATGGTGGGCGGCGACCTCGAGCTCGGCGATCGGATCAGCGCCGACATGCTGACGCGCTCCGACGTCCGGTTCACGATCTGGCGTCAGACGATCCGCTATCCCAGCGGTCGCAGCCGGCTGATGGACGATCGCGGTTCGGCAACGGCGAACCATATGGACCACGTTCATATCCAGGTGGCGTCATGAAAGACACACGCCTACTCCACGCCTCGGTGTCCATCGCGGGCGTGCACGACGCACTCGACGAGGTCATCGGCGAAGGTGTCCACGATCGCCTCGACGCCGAGGCTCTCGCCGCGGTGCTGCAGTTGCTCGTCACCGCCGAATCGCTGCTGACGCTCGTCTACGAGGCCGAGGCG
>CAIOYU010000658.1 GCA_903862565.1 uncultured Actinomycetes bacterium
GTGAAAGGAGCCCGTTGTGGAGCTGACCTCTGTTGAAATCTGCACCGGAGCCGGGGGCCAAGCGCTCGGTCTTGAGAGGGCTGGGTTTGCCCACAATGCCGTAGTCGAGATCGACCGTCACGCATGCGAGACACTGCGGTACAACCGCCCCGAATGGAACGTCATCGAAGCCGACTTGCACGGCTGGGATCCGTCGGGCTACGCAGGCGTCGATCTCCTGGCCGGCGGAGTTCCGTGCCCGCCGTTCTCCAAGGCCGGCCGCCAGCTCGGTGGCGACGACGAGCGGGACCTGTTTCCCGTCGCCCTGGACCTCGTCGATGTGATGAACCCGAAGGTCGTGATGCTGGAGAACGTGCGCGGCCTGCTTGACCCAAAGTTCGCCGACTACCGGGCCGGGGTCGAAAACCGGCTGGCCGGCCGCTACGAGGTGTTGTGGAAGCTGCTCAACGCGTCCGATTTCGGTGTGCCGCAGCTGCGGCCGCGCGTCATCATGGTCGCGATTCGCCACGACCAAGGTGTTTTTAACTGGCCTGAGCCTGATGTCCCCACAGTCACTGTCGGTGAAGCACTCAAGAAACTCATGGCACGCAACGGCTGGCGCGGAGCGGTTGCGTGGGCGAAGAAAGCCAACAGAGTTGCTCCGACCCTTGTTGGTGGTTCTAAGAAACATGGCGGGCCAGACCTTGGTCCGACGCGGGCCCGCGCGGCATGGCTGGCGCTCGGGGTCGATGGAAGAACTATCGCGGAAGATGCGCCCCCTGCAGGTTTCACCGGTATCCCACGCTTAACTGTGGAGATGGCAGCCAGACTTCAGGGCTTCCCCGAGGATTGGCACTTCGTAGGCAAGAAGACCCACGCCTACCGGCAAGTCGGTAACGCTTTTCCGCCGCCCGTTGCCGAGGCCGTTGGGTTGCAGATCGCGCAGGCGATCGCAGGCGCTGCTGGAAAGAAGCGGAAGTCGCAAGCGGAAATTCGTGCCGGACGTCAGCGGGAGCTGGATGCCGTCGCCGAGATTGCCGCTGGGGAATTGCCCAAAGCGCGGAAGAAGAAGCTGCCAACGGTTGCTTAGGCCTTCCAGCCTCGCGCGCACAGGGCCACGGCGTATCCGGTTGCAACTGCTTGGCGCAGGAATGCTTTGAGCGCCAGCTCTGGTCTTGTGTAATTCGCGCGCGCGGCCGCCATGTTTCGGGACTATCCCTCAGGCCCCAGGTGCTCCGCCGTGAGCAGAATTGTGCAACATGCCCTTCTGCAAAAGGGTGTAAGTGTTGGTTGGGTAAACTCAGCTGCGTTGAGTCTTTAACTGGGGGACTGCTTATGACCAAAGGTGTGGACGGAGCGGTCAAGCTAGTCGCCGAACTAGATCGGCGGAGCAATTCGAGCTTCGTCGCTTCGAATGCGCCGCGGTCCCCCGCTTTGTACCGCTACCTCTCTGACGGAATGAGTTCGGGGCCGGACTCCGAGGAGTTCACCCACCTCACACTCGATCTGATCCAGGATCTAGGTATCTGGTGGTCGCCAGAGGTCTACTCGGTCTTGCCGGTAATCGTTCCGTGGTGCATTCGCGATCGCACCTGCCGCTATGACCAAGGGCCTGAATCGTGGGGCTCGCCCCGCAGTGACGGATACCTGCGTGATGACAATTCGATCATCAAGAAGCTGCCGCTGTCTCTGACAATTAGCGGCCCTGAAGGGAGCCCATATAGGGGTCGTAAGCCGTGGAGGGGATTTACGGCTTGCCACATCTGGCGCGATCTGCCCAGTGGGGACAACGCGGGTGCCGATCCGTGGTTGTACTCGTTTGTTCCCAATTTAATCTGGCTGCCGAGCTGGCTTGCGCCGCTGACAGACCGGCAGGGTAGTGACGTTCAGGCCGTTCTCCAACGAACGAGCACCGCGTTTTATCGCGATGTTGAAGTCCCTGATTTGGTGAGTTCCTACGTCGATACTGCGTGGCGCAAGCTTCCCGCTCCGACCCCTGGGTTTTCGTTAATGACACAGCGGCTGCAGACGTTCGAACCGGTGTCGCCTTTCTTCCGCCGGCGCCTCACGTACTTGCAAAACTTTGTCGACGGCTGCGATGAAGTTCTGGGTGGGCGCTCGGTCTCCCGAAAACTGATTTGCGCTCGCTATACAGAGGGATTGCCGACACTTGACCATGACGCAGTAAGGCAGTTCCGTAACTCAATGGACGACTATCGGCGTGCATGTTCCGATGTACTGCTGAATGGTTGAGTGGAATGACCAGATGCCGAGGCCTCGGCTGAGCGTAATGCGGAGATTGGCCCGGCATTCGTCGACGGGTATCGCAACCACCTGTCGGCCGAAAACGCCCAATTATGTCGGCACGCGTCCCTAGTATTTCGAAGTTAGATGCGGGTAGACGACCACGGCGCTAACGGGGGCATGAGTTGGACTGGAACGA
>CAIOYU010000659.1 GCA_903862565.1 uncultured Actinomycetes bacterium
GATTGAGTGCCGTCCGGTGAAGTGCCGGAGATCAGTTGACCGCCGGTGCCCACCGCGACGGACTCCGTCTTCGGGTTCAGGATCGTGACGGTGCTCTGGGCCTGGGTGACTGCCGCGGTCGCGGCCGCCGGGTCGGCCAGCATCCACACCGAGTCGGTGATCGTGCGGCCGTCCCGGTGGTTGTAGACGACAGTGACGCCGGGCAGGCCGCCGGGGTTCGGCGCCGGCACGCTGGCCGTATAGGCGATGCTGTCGACTACGACGTTCGGATCGATGACCCAGTCCGTGTAGTCGTCGGCGGCGGCAGAACCGGTGCCGAGGAGGAACAGCGCGGCGGCCAAGCCGCCTGCGGCGCAGGAACGCGCCGAAAGGGAAGCCATCATGTGGGAAGTCTCCTAGATCGTCGGGTCGGCTGTCTGGGGTCGGCCAAGCGGATCAGCAGACGTAGCAGCGCCAGCCGCCCCAGCCGTCGCGAAAGATCCAGCCCGGCCCGCAGCCGTCCAGTCCGGTCCCGCCGAAGCAGCCCAGCGCGGTGATGATGGGCACCGGGGTGGTGTGCGGCGCAACGGGCGCGGTATAGGTGTTGTCGACCTGGGCCGCATTCGCGGTTTGGGCGCCCGCCAGCGAGCCGATGATCATGCCCGCGCTGGCGATCGCCATGGTGATCCGTCGCATAACCGTTCCTCCATCTCAGTGCCTGGCACCGGTCACGGTCGCGCCGGTGCCCTGACCCGTTGCTTTAGTGGGCCTCACGTTACGCGCGCTACGGCTCCGAAGCCCGCAATAATTCCGGGTATGTCCGGCGTCCGATCCATGGCGGCAGCGGACGCGCAATTTCTGTGGCTCTCGGCGAAGGTTCCCAACGATCAGTTCCTGACGTACGTCTTCGAGGGGACTTCGACGCCACTGGACGACGCCGTCGCCCAGCTGCGCCGACGGGCCGATGAGTGCGATGAACTTCGGCTGCGGGTGCACCCCCCGGCAGACCGGCGAGGGGTCGCGTGGCGCTATCCGCGGTGGGTATCCGGAGGGGTTACCCCGGAGCAGTTTCGGGTCTACGGGGACCTGAGCTGGCAGGACTGCCTGGATGCGGTGTCGAGGTTGGCGGCAGATCAACTCGACGTCGGCGAAATGTCCTGGCGCGTGCACGTTTTTCCGTCGGGCGACCAGACCGTCGTCGTCGTGCAGATGTCCCACGCGCTCGGCGACGGCACCCGGTCGGCCGCGTTGGCTGGAGCACTGCTGGGCCGTCGGGCGCCGATCCCGGCAGTGGTCGAGTCGCGGCGGGGATCGCTGCTGCTGCGGTCGGTGGCGGCCGCCCGCGCCTATCGGCAGTTGGTCCGGGATGTGGAAGCGGGGTTGCTGCCGCCGCCCGGCGCGTCGCGTCCACTGCTGGGCGTCAACGTGCGCCCGAGTGGCCGATCGGCCTATCGGGTGATCACCGTTCGGCGGGACCGACTGCCCGGTCCGACGGTCACCGTCGGGGCTCTGGCGGCGATCGGCGAGGCACTGGGTGGCTACCTGGCCGACCGTGGTGACGACGTCGCCAGCCTCGCCGCGGAAGTCCCGATGGCATACCTGCCGGGAATATTACCTCTGGCGCACAACAACTTCCGCACCGTCAGCGTCGGCCTTCACCCGCAGTCCCCCCGCGCGGAACGGGCCCGGCGCATCGCCGGTGAACTGGCCGACCACCGCCGTCGCGGGGAGCACGCGGGGATCCGGGCATCGGTGGCCGCCACGGCGGCGTTGCCTGCGCCACTGCTGCGTTGGGGGGTGGGGCAGTTCGACCCGTCGGCCCGGTCGGCCACCGTGGCCGGTCATACCGTGGTCTCCAGCGTCAACCGCGGCGCAGCCGACCTGTCCTTCGGCGGCGGGTCGGTGCTGCTGACCGCAGGCTTCCCGGCACTGTCTCCGATGATGAGCCTCACCCACGGCGTGCATGGCATCGGTGACACCGTGGCCGTGAGTGTGCACGCCGATGCCGGCAACGTCGACGTCGACGACTACCTGGCCCGGTTGACGTGTGCGCTGGAGCACCCATGTTGACCAAACGGTTGGTTGGTCTGTCAGAATCGACGTCGACCCCAAATCCCTGACGTGAGGAGAACTCGATGGCGGAAGCGGTAATCGTCGAGGCTGTGCGATCGGCCGTCGGCAAGCGCAACGGCGGACTGTCCGGCGTCCACCCGGCGGAGTTGTCGGCACAGGTGCTCAATGGCCTGGTCGAGCGCGCCGGCATTGACCCCGAGATCATCGACGATGTCATCTGGGGTTGCGTGATGCAGGCCGGCGAGCAGGCTCTCGACATCGCCCGAACCGCGGTGCTCACCGCAGGCTGGCCAGAGACCATCCCGGGGGTGACCGTGGACCGTCAGTGCGGATCGAGCCAGCAGTCGGTGCACTTCGCCGCCGCCGGTGTGGTGGCCGGGCACTACGACGTCGTCGTCGCCGGCGGCGTCGAGTCGATGTCGCGCACCCCGATGGGCTCATCGCTGGCCAACGGCGGCAAGCCCTACGGCCCGAGCTTCAAAGCCCGCTACGCACGCACCCCCAACCAGGGCATCGGCGCGGAGATGATGGCGACGAAGTGGGGCCTGACGCGCACGGATCTCGACCAGTTCTCGCTGAACTCCCACGAGAAGGCCGGCGCCGCGCAGGATTCCGGGGCCTTCGACGACCAGATCGTCGGCATCAAGGATCCCGACGGAAACCTCGTCCTCAAGGATGAGGGAATCCGGCGCGGTACCACCCTGGAGAAGATGGCTCAGCTGAAACCGGCCTTCTCCGAGGATGGCGTGATCCATGCCGGCAACTCCTCACAGATCTCCGACGGCTCCGGCGCGCTGCTGTTCATGTCGGCCGAGAAGGCGAAAGCGTTGGGGCTCAAGCCACTCGCCCGTGTGCACACCGCCACCCTCGCCGGCGCCGACCCGGTGATGATGCTCTCCGCACCGATCCCGGCCACCCAGAAGGCGCTGCAGCGTTCCGGGCTGAGTGTGTCCGACATCGGCGTCTTCGAGGTCAACGAGGCGTTCGCGCCGGTTCCGCTGGCCTGGCTCAAGGAAATCGGCGCCGACGAGAAGAAGCTGAACCCCAACGGCGGTGCGATCGCACTGGGTCACCCGCTCGGCGGCTCCGGTGCGCGCATCATGACCACGATGCTCTACCATATGCGCGACAACGGGATTCGCTACGGACTGCAGACCATGTGCGAGGGCGGCGGCCAGGCCAACGCCACGATCCTCGAGCTGCTGTGATGACGGATCAGTTGGCGCCGGGTGCGATCACCGAGCGCCGGGGCAACATCCTCGTCATCACCATCAACCGGCCTGAGGCCCGCAACGCCGTCAACGGTGCCGTCAGCGTCGGCGTCGGCGACGCGCTGCAGCAGGCCCAGGACGCCCCGGACATCTGGGCCGTCGTGATCACCGGAGCTGGTGACAAGTCGTTCTGTGCAGGGGCCGACCTCAAGGCGATCTCCAAGGGTGAGAACATCTTCCACCCCGAGCACCCGGAATGGGGCTTCGCCGGCTTCGTCCAGCACGTCATCGACAAGCCGGTGATCGCCGCCGTCAATGGCACCGCACTGGGCGGCGGGACCGAACTCGCACTGGCCAGCGACCTGGTGGTGGCGGCGCAGAGCGCCAAGTTCGGCCTGCCCGAGGTCAAGCGCGGCCTGATCGCCGCCGCCGGCGGTGTGTTCCGCATCGTCGACCAGTTGCCGCGCAAGGTCGCCATGCAACTGCTGGTCACCGGCGAGCCGATCAGCGCCGAGGAAGCGCTGCGGTGGGGTCTGGTGAACGAGGTCGTGCCCGACGGAACCACACTGGAGGCCGCGATCGCCCTGGCCGAGCGCATCACCTGCAACGCACCGTTGGCCGTTCAGGCCAGCAAGCGTGTGGCGGCAGGGATCGACGAGGGCGACATCACCGATGAAAAAGCCCGCTGGGCGCGCTCGAACCGCGAGATGAAGGTCGTCTTCCGGTCGCAGGACGCCATGGAAGGCCCACTGGCCTTCGCTCAGAAGCGGGCCCCCGTCTGGAAGGCGCGCTGACCGCCTAGTCGACGGAAAAGGGCGGCCACCGAAGACGATTCGGTGGCCGCCCTTGACGGCGCAACGGGCGGTTAGGCCGCTGGCTTTGCTGTCGTGGTGGTCGGCGATTCAGCGGTCGCCGATGCCGTGCTCGACGGTGTCTCGCTGGCCGAGGCCGCCGACGTGGACGCCGTTGC
>CAIOYU010000660.1 GCA_903862565.1 uncultured Actinomycetes bacterium
CGACAAGGCCATCGTCGTCGGGAAAGGCGCCCAGGCTCGGTTGGAGGCGTACGAGGCCCGGTGGCGTACCGGAGGCCCCGCCGGCGCCTGAGGCAACACCCGGGAGTGTCGTAGATTTCTGTCCGCTTCCCGCTACGCTCCCAAAGGTGCCCAGAGTACTGGCGCCCGGAACGGGGAGTGTCTGACAGTGAATCGCGAAGAAGGTCCTGCCCTCGACGCATTGTTGCGCCGAGTCGGGCACCGTGACCGCGAGGCGTTTGCCACGCTCTACGACCTCACCCGCTCCCGGGTGTTCGGCTTGGTGTTGCGAGTGCTGCGGGACCGCGGCTACAGCGAGGAAACCACCCAGGAGATCTATCTCCAGGTGTGGCGAACCGCTGAGAGCTACGACCCCAGCGCAGGTAGCGCGCTGGCTTGGCTGCTGACCCTGGCTCACCGTCGTGCGGTGGACAGGGTCCGCTCCGAGCAGGCAGCCAGCCAGCGCGACTTCCGTTACGGCACAACGACAATAGAGCGAGATACTGACCAGGTCAGCGACGCCGTCATCTCCAGCGACGAACGCCACCAAGTCTCCGGTTGCCTCAACGGACTGACCGATCTACAACGGGAGTGCATCGAACTCGCCTACTACCAGGGTTTAACCTACGTCCAAGTGGCTGAGCGTCTTTCGGCCAACGTCGCGACCGTCAAGTCGAGGATGCGCGACGCACTTCGTGGCCTACGCAACTGTCTGAACGTCTGATGAGGAAGCGGGAATGACACAATCACCGTCGGAGCTTGTCTCGCTCGCCTTTCCCTATGGCCTTAATGCCATGACGGAGTCGGAACGCGTCGATGTCGAGGGCCGTCTGACATACGCAGACACGTTGGTCGCCGATGCCTTCTACGACGAGGTACGTGCAGTCCGCGAGACCATGGCCGCCCTGTCGGTGGCCACCGCAGTGGAGCCACCCGCCGCGTTGCGCGACCGACTGCTGGCTTCGGTCGCCAACGGCGGGGCCGCCAACGGAGCGGTCGACGACCGCGGGGACAACGTCCGCACCCTGCGTCGCGTCACACCGCAGCGACGCTGGCGGACCGCTGTGCTGTCCGCGGCGGCGGTGCTTGCCGTGGGTCTGGGCGCGGTCGGCCTCGGGAACACGCTGCGAGCCCCCGTCGACCCGTCCACCGCGGAGCAGGTTTTCGCCGCACGCGACGTTCACACCATCTCCGGAGCGATCCCCGCCGGCGGTACCGCGACGGTGGTGTTCTCCCGGGACCGCAACGCCGGTGTGCTGGTGATGAACGATGTGCCACCGCCCTCACCGGGGACCGTTTACCAGATGTGGTTGATCAGCGACAACGCGACGACGTCGGCCGGGACGATGGACGATAAGTCGGTCGCTCCTTCGACCACCGCGGTGCTCCCCGACCTGCGTGGGGCCAAGAAACTCGCGTTCACCGCGGAACCGGGCACCGGATCGACCCGGCCCACCGGCCAGGTCATCGCCGAATTGCCGTTGCTGTAGAAACAAAATTGATGTGGCCAGGCACCAAACCGCCCGGGCTTCGGCTCCGAAGTACTTGCGCAGCCTCGTAACTGAGGATCGTGAACAACTGAGGAGGTTCAACCCGTGGCAACTCGGAACCGACGCTTTCCCAAGACCCTGACTCTGTTCCTGGCAGTTCTCGCATTGACGTTCGGTGTGGCCGCGCCGGGAACTGCCTCCGCGGCAGACCTCAACTTCAGCGGCACCACCCTGAGCGGCGGAACGTTCAACGGGACCAGCCTGCAGGGCAAGCCCGCCGTCCTGTGGTTCTGGACGCCGTGGTGCCCCTTCTGCAACCAGGAGGCACCGAGCGTGAGCGCAGTCGCCGCGGCGAATCCGGCCGTCACCTTCGTCGGGATCTCCACTCGCTCCACCGTGGCCGACATGCAGGGCTTTGTGTCGAAATACGGCCTGAACTTCACCAACATCAACGACACCGACGGGTCCATCTGGGCGAAGTTCAACGTTCCGTGGCAGCCGGCGTATGTGTTCCTTCGCCCCGACGGTTCGTCGAGCATGGTCAACAACCCGACGTCGGCCATGTCGCAGCAGGAGTTGGCCAGCCGGGTCAGCGCGCTCAGCAGCTAGCGTGACCTCCGACCTCGTCGGGTTGGCGTTCGCCGCCGGCATGCTGGCGGCGTTCAACCCGTGCGGCTTTGCCATGCTGCCCGCCTACCTCACCCTGGTGGTGCGCCGCGAGGACGGCGGGCAGTGGGGCGCGCTGGGCCGTGCGGCGTTGGCCACCGTGGCGATGGCCCTGGGCTTCCTGACCGTTTTCGGGCTCTTCGGGGCGCTGACCGTGTCGGTGGCCTCCGCCGTTCAGCGGGTTCTGCCGTACATGACGGTGCTCATCGGCATTTCCCTTGCCGCCCTTGGCGTGTGGTTGTTGAGTGGGCGGCAACTGGCACTGTGGTCGATGGGTAAAGGAGCGCGGTGGGCGCCCAGCGCACGCCTGGGGTCGATGTTCGGCTACGGCGTGGGCTACGCGCTCGCCTCGCTGTCCTGCACGGTCGGGCCGTTTCTCGCCGTCACGGGCAGCAGTCTGCGGGCGGGGTCACCCCTGGGTGGGGTGGCTGTCTACGCCGCCTACGCAGCCGGGTTCGCCCTGGTTGTCGGGGTGCTGGCGTTCGCAGTCGCCGCGGCAAGTTCGGGTCCGATCGAGCGGATGCGTCGCATCCTGCCCTACGTCAACCGGGTCAACGGCGCCATCCTGGTGGCGGTCGGCCTGTACGTCGCGTACTACGGCTGGTTCGAGCTGCGCCTGTTCAGTTCGTCGGGCAGCATCGGCGACCCGGTCATCGCGGGGGCCGGGCGGATACAGCGGACGCTGGCCGGCTGGGTCTACAACCACGGCGCATGGCCATGGCTGGTCGCCCTGGGAGTTATGGTGGCGGCGTTGGCTTTCAGGCTGGTTGGGAGTCGAGGAAGTCGTCGATCATCGCCCAGGTAGTCGTCGGAGCCGACCGTCCGGTGAGGACCCCGAGGTGGCCGCCGGGGGCGGTGTCGAATCGGACGTCGGGCGAATTGGGCACCACATTGACCACGCCCTTGGCAACCTCGATGGGCACCAGTACATCGCTGGTGCCGCCGATGTTCAGGACCGGCACCCGAACGTCGGCCAGATCGACCACTCTGGTCGGGCCCTGAACCTTGCCGGTCGCCAGTTCGTTCTTCTGCACCATCCGCTGGTAGACCTGCAACGTTGCGCGGCCCGGATAGGCGAGCATGCTGTTCATCAACCCGTCGACGGCCTCGACCTGGGCCAGGAATTCCCGATCATCGCGGCGCTTGATCAGCGTGATCGGCTTCTTGAGATACACCGACAAGGAGGTGGCTTTGAAGGCGGGACCGACGATCGCCGCGGGCAGGCCGCCCAGCACCCTCAGGAAGGTTCCCAGAATACGGCCGCCGGTGTATTTGCCAGCGGTGCGCAGGGGCGCCACCATAGGGTTCTTGCTGAGGTCGAAAGGGCTGGCGACCATGGCCACCGACTTGATCGGCAGTTCCGGGTAGGCAGCCGCGGTCAGTATCGAGATGACCCCGCCCAGGCACCATCCGACGAGGTTGACCGGTTTGCCGCCGGCATCCTGGGACACTTTCGTGATCGCGTTCGGTAGCACTTCGGTGACCCAGAATTCGAGTCCCAG
>CAIOYU010000661.1 GCA_903862565.1 uncultured Actinomycetes bacterium
AACAGTCACCAAATCACAACTCACAGATCGGAAATCAACAATGACATTAGGCGGATTCTTCGGTGGCGGAAAAGGTATCACCTGGCCTGACCAGCCCCCGAAAACAGTCACCGGAACAATCACCACCGTGCACCCGCCCGAGCCGGTGAATGATCCGAAGACTGGTCTCCCAACTGACCGTAAGCAGGTCAGGATCGAACTCGAGACCACTGAGCGCGATCCCGACCAGCAGTTCGACGACGGCGCACGCACTTTGTACGTCAAGTCGTACATGCGAAGTGCTATCGGTGACGCCCTGCGTCGGGCCGGTGCCAAGGAACCGCAGATCGGTGGCACGCTCACGGTGACGTTCGTCAGGACCGAACCGGCTGACCGGCCGGGACTGTCCCCGTCCAAGCACTTTGAAGCGGTGTACGCGCCGCCGTCGAAGGGTGTGGCTGAGCACTTCGGTACAGCAACACCCGCTGCGACACCGGCAGCACCGGCAGCATCCGCTCCGGTGAAACCGGCGTCTATCTCGGACGTCGCCTGGGCGGCAATGGACGACGCAACGAAGGCAACCGTCGCCTCCACGATGGCGCCCTTCTGAGAACGTCCCAGCCGGAGCGGATGCCCCCCCCCTTTGCCCGCTCCGGCTGGGCACCTCACGCCAATGAGTGAAACTAAAACGAAGAAGGTCACATTCGACACCAGCCTCCCTAGGGGCGTGTGTGCCACTTTCACCCACGAAGGACAGCTGTGGTTCGCCTACCCGAAGGACAAGATTGAAGGGCTGGCCGTTGTCATGGACCGGATGGTCGGAACGATCGGCAGACTTCACGAAGGATTGATTGATTGGATCAACCGGCATCCCGAGGATGCCGTCAGGGTGGCGCGGCTTCTCGGTAGCGTCGCCAGTACACAACAGTTGGCCCTCGACAAAGCAGAGGCCTGGACGAAAGGGAAAAGAACAGTCAATGAGGATTCCACTCCGGACACGCCGGAAAGCAGCGCCATCGACACCTGAAAGTGTCATCTCTGCGGTGATGCAGAAGGCCTACAGCATTTACCCGGCCCACATGATGCCCAGCGCCATCATCCGTTTACTCGCCGACTCCGGGTTCGTGATCATGTCCGAAGATGAAATCCAAGCCGAGATTGCCCTCGCCTTCCAGGCCGGCGAAGAGCGCGGGCGTGATCGGTGATGCTGCCCGACACTGCGAACATCGGTTATGCGGCTGCCGCCGAAACCTACCGGGATAAGGGCTGGCTGGGAGTCTTGCCCTTGAAGCGTGCGGCGAAGTGGCCGCCGCCGAAAGGCTTCACCGGCTACGACGGGGCCGACCCGTCCTACGCCGACATCCTCCAGTGGAGCGATCTGTACCCTGACGGCAACCTGTGCCTGCGCCTGCCTGATGGTGTCATCGGTGTGGATGTCGACGCCTACGGTGCCAAGACGGGGGCCGCGGCTTTCGCCGAAGCGGTGAAGCGCTGGGGTTCGCTGCCGGATGGGCCGCAATCGTCAAGCCGTGACGGCGACCTGGTGTCTGGTCTGCGACTGTTCCGGGTTCCGCCGAACACGCTGCT
>CAIOYU010000662.1 GCA_903862565.1 uncultured Actinomycetes bacterium
CCCATCCGCATGGATGAGCCATTGTTGTGCATCCACTGCGAAATGGTGGTGCCGGACATGGCCTTCTGTCCGGCCTGCGGGGCGGCGACCCGTGCCTCGACGCGCACCTCGCGCAGCGAGCGTCGAGATATCCGGCCGCAGCCGCTCGGCGACGCCACCGACCCATCCGCCGGACAGACTGTCGACGGGCGGGAGGAGCAGAGCTATCCCGGTTACGCGCTGCCGTTGGCCACCTACCAGGCACCAGCGATCAAGCGCCCCCGGTTCGGCTGGCTGGTCGGCCGCTGGGGAGTCGGGGTGACCACGGTCGCGGTGGTTCTGGCCGGGGTCACCTTGGCACTGACACCGAAGATCGCCCACTACATGTGCCCGCCGGAGTGCGGCCGTCCGCCGTCCGGCACACCGGTGTCGGGGCTGCCCCGATTCACCGCTCCGGGTGGGGAGTTCTCGGTGTCCTACCCGACGGCGGAATCGGCCTACGAGATCAGCACGTTCGCCAACGGGGTCGCGGCAAAGTTCGTCGGCGGCGATACCGGGGTCATGCAGTTGTTCTCGCAGCCGGCCGGCGGCCGCTCTGCCCGCGACATCGTCGAGTCGATCCTCAAGAAGCGCTACCCCGACGCGAAAGTCTCCTACGAGATCCCCAACGCCATGGTCGGTTACGAGCGCGGCTACGGAGTGCTCGCCGACGACTGGCCGCAGAATCCATCGGCCAGCTTCAGCCGGCAGCGAATTCTTGTGATGGCGGCGGTGAAGAACGACCTGGCGCTGGTCGCCTTCGCGACCGGGCCTTACCGCGCCTTCGGCCCGAACTCGGGGCCCGGTCTTCCCTCCGGCGCAAACCTGCAACTCGCCCAGGACATGGGCAAGTACGTCAACAGCTTCCAGTGGGGCGGCGGCGCCAAGCCCTGAGACGCCAAGCCCTGAGACGCCATGTCTGCGAGGCGAATCTGTTCAACGGCAACGCGATTGGGGTGCGAAGGCACTACTGTTGAGATTTCTTTTGCACGACAACACGGAGAGCGAGGCGTGACGATGGCGAAGCTGACACCCGAGAAATTCATGGCGGAAGCGTGCCGACTTGCCGAAGAGTCGGTCGTCAACGGGTGGGGCGGTCCATTCGGGGCCGTGATCGTCAAAGACGGCGAGATCGTCGCGCGCGGTCAGAATCGGGTGCTCCTGACCGGTGACATCACCGCACATGCTGAGGTCGAAACGATCAGGAAGGCCTGTGCCACTTTGATTCCGGAGGCGCCGTCGATCGCCGTCGTTCACGTCAACGAGTCGCTGCTGGAGTTCGTCCCGCGGCCCGAAGGTTCACCGGACAAGGTGCCGCAGCGGGCGAAGATGCTCATGGGCCATGAGATCTACATCAGTGCCGCGCCATGCCCGATGTGCATGAGCGCCATCTACTGGGCTCGCCTGGACGCGGTCCACTTCGCCAACGACCTCGCCGCCACCAGCAAGATCGGGTTCGACGACGAATTTCAGTATGAGGACTTCGCCAGGCCCTACAGCGAGCGCAAGATCCGCATCGAGCAGTTCCGGCCGGACCTGGCCAAGGGCGCCTACGACGCATGGGAAGCCCGGCCCAACCGGCACTACTACTGACCCTTCGGCAAGTTCGGAACCTACTCCGAGGGGCCGGTCTGCTCGAACCAGGGTCCCCGCCGCACGGTCTCGCGGGGTACCCGCCAGGGGCCGTGCCGTTCGTCGCGGCCGACGTCGACCATGGTCATGCTCTGGTCACTGTCCACGATTCCTGCGAGCATTTCCGCGGTCGCCGGGATGACGGGCAGGGCCCGCCCCGTCGCCGCGCGCAGCGCGGACAGCACCGCGGGGGGCGACTGGACGTGCGGCAATTCGCCCATTCCCTTGACGCCGTAGGCGATTCCGGGCTCGGGCTCCTCGATGAACCGTGTGTTGATGACAGGAACGTCGACCGCGGTCGGGATCAGATACGTCGACCAGTCCGTGTTGACCAGGTGACCGCCGTCGGCCTGGAGGTTCTCCATCAACGCCAGTCCCATGCCCATCACTGAGCCACCGGTCACCTGACCATGCGCGGCAACGGGATTCACGACGCGGCCGACGTCCTGAGCGACGTCCATCTGAACGACCTTGACCAGACCCAGTTCCGCATCAACGTCGACCACGCATCGGTTCGCGGAGAAGTCCAAGGTGACGTGCATCGGGTCGGCGCTGTCCCGCTCGTCGATAGGCCGGGTGGGACGTTGGTCGAACCGCTCCGTGGCCCGGAAAACCAGGCCCATCCCCGCATCGGCCACCGACATCAGCCGCTGCCCGGTTCGGTCGACCACGTAGTCCTGCCGGACGTCCAGGTCTGAGGGGTCCACCTGGTACTCACGGCCGTAGAACCTCAGGAACTGCGCCTTGACGGCGGCCGCTGCGCGGTCGAGGGCGGGTCCGGACGTCATGGTCTGTTGCTGGCCGTCGGTGGTGGCCGCCGGGGCCATGTTCGTCGAGACGCCACCGATGCGGACGTTGGTCACCCCGAGCGTGGACTGCACGATCTGGACGGCGGTGTTGACGAACCCCTGGCCGACTTCCGCTGCAGCGCATTCGATCATCGCTTCGCCGTCGCGGAGGCTGACCATCGCCGTGGAGTTCACGTGCGCCCCCTCGGACAGGCAGACGTTCTTGGCCGCCGCCGCGAAGCCCACCGCACGGCGGACGTATTCGGGGCGCGCGGGACTGGCGACACCGCCGGGACGATCGACACGGTGCCGAATCTTGCTCTCATCGGGCAGGGGCATCTGGGCGGCGGTCGTCATCACCGGATGGGTCGGGGTGGGGCGATCCTGGAGTTGGTTGAAGATCCAGCGGTCGCCACGCTGAATCGCGTTGATGTGCCGCAACTCCGCGCCGTCCATGCCGAGAATCCGGGCGAGGTTGTCCATGTTGGATTCGCAGGCGTACATCGGTTCCACCACCCCGAAACCGCGCATCGACCCGCACATGCCGTTGTTGGTCGCCACCGACCAGCCTTCGACGACGGCGTTGGGGATCGAGTAGGGGCCCTGGATCAGCGAGCTGCTGTTGCCGATGCCCGCACCCGCGGCGTGCAGGTACGGGCCGTCCTCGAGAAGGATCTTGGCCTCCAGCTTGACCAGCCGTCCGTCCCGCGTGGCGTGGTGCCTTACCCAGATCCGTGACGGGTGCCGGTGATACCGGGCAAGCATGGTCTCTTCACGGGTGTAGAGGAATTTGACCGGATGCCCGGTGTGCAGCGCCAGTAGAGCGCCGTGCAACTGCCAGATGATCGAGACGCGCCCGCCGAACGATCCGCCGACCCCGCTGTTGCGGACCAGCACCATCTCCTCGGGCAGCCCCAGGGCGGCTGCGATCTGCGGCCGCTCGGCGTGGACCCACTGCGCAGCCCCGATGATCTCGACCCCGCCCCTGCCGTCCGGCCGGGCTATGCCCGCGTCGGGGGCCAGGAATGCGTGATCCTGACGGGCTGTGACGTACTCGCCTTCGGCCTGGACCTCGCCCTGAACGTCGGGGTCGCCGTGGGTGAACTTCACATGCCGATACACCGCCCCGGCATCGAGTGCGGCGACCGGGTCCAGCACCGCGGGCAGGACCTCGTAATCCACCTCGATGGCCGCCGCGGCGCGGCGCGCCAGGACGGGATCCTCGGCGGCGACGATCGCGACCGGCTCTCCGACGTAGCGCACCCGTTCGTCGGCCAGAACCGGGGTGTCGGCGACGATCATTCCGAAGGCATTCTTGGGTACGTCCCACGCTCCGAGTACCGCTTTGACCCCGGGCATCGTCTTGGCGGGGTTGAGATTGACGCGGCGTATCCGGGCGTGAGGATGCGGAGAGCGTAATGTGGTCCCCCACAACATGTTCGGCTCGATCAGGTCGGGGGCGTACTCGAACTCGCCACGGACTTTCGCGTTGGCGTCCTGCCGGCGGCGGGGGCTTCCCACTCCTACCGCATCAGGGTCGGTGATCAATCCCGCCTTCACTGGTCGGTCCCCACGGCTGCGGCCTGCCGAACGGCTTCCACGAAACCCCCGTATGCCGTGCAGCGACAGAGGTTTCCGCTCAAGCCCTCCCGGATGTCTTCCGCGCTCGCCCCTGGGTGCTCGGCGATCAGTGCGGCCGCGGACATGACCATGCCGGGTACGCAATACCCGCACTGCACATCGGCACACGTGACGATCGCGTCCTGCAGTGGCGTAAGGCTTCCGTCGGCCGGCGAGTAGCCCTCGATGGTCGTGATCTCCTGGCCTTCGTCGAGCGCCGCAAGTTCCAGGCAGGCGTTGACCGGTCGGCCGTCGATGTGCACCGTGCAGGCCCCGCACTGACCGGTGCCGCAGGCGAACTTCGTGCCGGTCAGGCCGAGCCGGTTCCGCAGCACCTCGAGCAGTGTTTCGAAGTACCAGGCGTTGTCGATCCGGTGTTCCTCACCGTTCACGGTCAGGCTGTAGGACACCCGCTCGTCATCTGGTGCGTGTCCCGGTGCGTCGCTGTCGTCGCTCACGCGGGATCCTCCTCGAAGATGTGCCTCAATGCCCGGCGCGCCATCACCGCGACGGCGTGACGTCGGTAGCCCGCACTCGCGACGAAGTCCGAAACCGGTTCCGCGGCGGCCGCCGCCGCCTTGCCGAAAGCATCGGCCACGTCGTCGTCGACGGTGCGGCCCTGCCAGTCGATGCCTTCACCGCCGATGGTCTCGGCGGTGGGAGCGCGTACCGCGGTGGAAGCCACCCCGCCGAGTGCCACTCGAACAGAACGGGTTGGCTCGTCAACCAGAACCGTCACCGACGCCGTCGCGTAACAGACTGCGTTGCGGGGTCCGACGCGATAGAACCGCTGGGGACCTGTGCCTGCTGTGTAACGGACCGCGGTCAGGATCTCGTCGGCGCCCAGGTGCGGACCTTCCGGTGCGAGCACCTCGGCCAGAGCCATGCTCCGGGCGCCGTTCCCGCCGATCACATCGACGGTGGCGTCGTGAGCCAGGAGGACCGGGATAAGGGTTCGCTGCGGTCCGCCGCCGCAGATGTTGCCCCCGACCGTCGCCCGGTTCCGCACCTGGCGGGACCCCAACGACCGGATGGCCTGCCCGAGTGCGGTAGCAGCTGAGGCGATTTCGGTGTTGGCCCCCACCTCGGCCACCGTGGCCATCGCCCCAAGCCGCCATCGGCCGCCGGCCGAACTGATTCCGTGCAGTTCGTCGACCCTGCGCAGACTGACGAAACCCGTTGGCGGGATGCCCCTATTCACATCGGCGACGACGTCGGTTCCACCCGCGACGACCTGAGCTCGTGGGTGAGCACGCCGCGCAGCCACCGCCTCACCCACGGTCTCGGGAATGAGCAGCATCTCGGCCATCTCTTCGCCTATCGTCTTGTTATGACTGCACCGTAGCGAATGCCAAGCGCCCCGGTCATCACTATCCTTTGCCTTACCCGAATCGGCTGAGTCCTACTCGCCGACAACCGGAACGCAACTCAAGGGAGTTCCGATGGCGAACCGTACGGACGATGAGCCCGCGCCGCATGCCTCCGAAGTGGTCATGGCGACCGTCACCCCGGGTGACGAGACGGAGTACCGACATCTGCGCATGGCGTTAGACACGCGTGCCGCCGGATTCCCCGGCTTCGTGGGTTCGGAAGTCTTCCCGCCCGCCGCGGGGGACACCAACTGGACGGCAGTCCTGACTTTCGAGTCGGACGCCGCCCTTAAGGTGTGGCGGGGTTCCCCGGAGCGCGCCGAACTCCTGGACCGGATCCGAGCGTTCACCGCCGTCGACCACGACTGGGTGCTCCCCAACGGCTTCGGCCGGTGGTCCTCCGGCAATATCACCGCCGCGCCCAGTCCGCCGGCCTGGAGGCAGGCGATGACGGCCGTCGCGGTGCTCTACGCGATGGTGTCGGTTCTCAACATCACCCTGGGCAACATCATCGGCAACGGGCTCAGCGTGCAGGGCAGCAAGGTCGTTCCAGGGCTCGGGCTACCGCTTCCCGTCGTCGTGTTCGTCGGCAACGCCGTCGGCACGATCCTGCTGACCTGGTTGCTTATGCCCGTCGTCACGCGCCTGCTCAACTGGTGGCTGAGCCCGACGGCCACCAGGGCGCAGACGATCCGCGGCGTCCTGCTCCTTCTGATGGTCTATGCGATCGAACTGTCCTTCTTCGTCTGGGTGTACCGAACCTACGGATTCTGACGTGCGCCAGCTCCGCGAAGCGGTCGCAGCCTGGTCTGCGGGTGGCCTGCGGATCGCGGGCGCAACGCTGGTCCGGTCCGCCGGTTCCACCCCCCATCAACTGGGCTTGGCGTTGGTCACCTCCGAGTCCGGAGCCACCGTCGGCGCACTGTCGGGGGGCTGCGTGGACGCCGACATCGTGCTGGCCTGCGACCGCGTGCTCGACGGCGGGCCTCCCGAGGTGCTCAGCTTCGCGAACGACGGAGAAGCGGAAGCGGTTCGGTTGGTGTGCGGTGGTGTCATCACCGTGTGGGTGCACGAACTGAGCCAGGCCGCCATTGCCGCGCTCATCGGCTCGGCGGATGCAGTGGTCCTCACCCACCGGGATGGTGAGCGGATCCATCAGTCCGCCGTGTTCGTCTCCGGCGCAATGGATTTCGAGTGCGGGAAGGTCACGCTGGACCCGCTCCACGATGCTGCGGCCCGCTGGATCCTGAACTCCCGCCAGCGCACCGAGTTGCTGGATGCACCCGGTGGTGGGCACCTGTTCCTCCAGTCGTTCGGGCGCCGCCGGCTGTTCGTCGTGGTGGGCTCCAGCGCCTACACCGAAGCGCTGTGCGCCCAGGCGGCTCTGCTGGGGTACGAGACCGTGGTCGTCGAACCGCGGCCCCGCTTCGCCGCGGGCATCACCTGCGCCGACGAGGTGATCGGCAGCTGGCCCGACGTGGCTCTGCAGAAGTTGGCCGAAGACGCGCGACTCGACGCCACGTCCGCTGTCGTGGTCTGCACCCACGATCCCAAGTTCGATGAGCCCGCACTGGCGGCCGCACTGCAGACCCCGGCGGGGTTCGTGGGTGCGCTCGGTTCCAGAACCACCAGCGCGGAGCGACTCGCGCGATTGCGTTCTCGTGGGATTCCGGAGAGTGAGCTCGAACGCATCCAGGCGCCGGTGGGCCTCGACCTCGGCGGCGCCAGTCCTGCCGAGACGGCGGTGTCGGTGGCCGCGCAGATGATCGCCCAGTCCCGCGGGCGAAGCGCGGCGCCCCTGCGCGACACGTCGGGACCGCTGCATGCCCGGTGAGCGAGTCGCGGGGATCCTGCTGGCCGCCGGCGCTGCGACCCGGTTCGGCGCCGACAAGCTTTCAGCCGACGTCGGCGGACGGACTCTCCTGCAACGGTCGGCCGCGGAAATGCTGGCCGCCGGACTCGATCCGGTCCTGGTGGTGGTTCGGCCGGGCGCCGCTCCGCCGTTGCCAAGTCAGGTGACAACGGTGGCCAACACCAGGTGGCGCGAAGGCATCTCGGCGAGCATCCAGGCCGGTGTGACCGCCCTGGCCGACGCCCCGTCGATCCGTGCCGCGGTGCTGGCACCTGCCGACCAGCCCTGGTGCCGGTCTGACGTGTACAGACGATTGATCGACGCCCTCCGGGCCTCCGGTCGGGACGTCATCGTCGCCGCGTTCGACGGCGCGATGCGGAACCCCGTTCTCCTGGCCCGCGCGCAGTGGTCGCTGGCCGACGAGATCGACGGCGACGTCGGACTGTCCGCGGTGGTTCGGACGATGTCGCCACTGACAGTGGAATGTTCGGATATCGGCTCCGTCGACGACATCGACACACCTGCCGATCTGGTCCGTGCCCGACGAACGGCAGTTGACCCATTCGACGGTCCCGGTGCGGATATGGTTGCCCGGTGAACGCGGCCGATCCCTCTGCAGCGCGCCAGGTGACGTGGGAAGAACTCGACGCCCTCGTGGTCCGCTTGGCCCATGACGTCGGGCGTGACTTCGATCTGCTCCTCGCGATCTCGCGAGGCGGCCTCGTGCCGGCCGGAATCTTGGCCTACCGGCTGGACCTTCGCGAGATCGTGGTCGCAGGCGCGGTGTTCTACCTCCCCGACGGCGGCACCCGGGATGCTCCGCTGCTGGGTCAATTCCCCGACCCGGCTCTGCTGGCGGGGCGGAGGATCCTGGTCGTCGACGAGGTGTGGGAGACCGGGGAGACCATGACCGCCGTCTGTGCGCGGGTGCGGGATTCCGGCGGATACCCGACCTCTGCGGTGCTGCATTACAAGCCCGATCGCTCACTGGTTTCCGGCGCACCGGACCATTTCGCCGCCATCGAACATGGCTGGCTCACCTATCCCTACAAGGCTGAGCCGCCGGCGTCAGGTGCTGGTTAGGGCGGACCGGCTCGGCGCCGCTACTGCTCCTCGGTTCCGTGGGACTCGACGGCGACCGATTGCCAGCGCTCCCACTCCGCGAGCCGGGCGGCGTAATCGGCCTTCGCCCAGTCGAAGGCGTACTTGCCGATGAAGACCCGCAGCGGGGGATCGGCGGCATCGACGATCGCCCGGATCGCCGCCCAGGACGCCTCAGGCTGACCGAGGTCTCCGCGCCGGTCGCTGCGGGCTGTTTCAAACTCCGCACGCTGTTCCTCGTATGCCGGCATCGGCTGGGCGTGCGGTGCGGCGGCGAGCCAGTCGGTGGCGAAGCCGCCGGGTTCGGCCAGCGTCACATGGATTCCGAACGGCTTCACCTCCTGTGCCAGCGCCTGCGTCATCCCCTCCAGCGCCCACTTGGAGGCGTGGTAGATACCGAGGTTGGGGAACGCGGTTACTCCGCCGATCGAGGACACCTGCACGATGTGCCCGCTGCCCTGGCCGCGCAGGTAGGGGAGCGCGGCCTGGGTGATCCACAACGCCCCGAAGAAGTTGGTGTCCATCTGCTTTCGTGCCTCTGCCTCGGAGAGTTCCTCGACGAATCCGTACTGTCCGTAGCCGGCGTTGTTGATCACGATGTCGAGGCGGCCGAACCGGTCATGGGCGGTGTCGACCGCGGCAAAGCAGGGGTCGCGATCCGTCACGTCCAGGCCGATCGGTGCGACGGCGTCGCCGTAGGTGTCGACCAGTGCGTCCAGGGTCGAGACATCGCGCGCGGTGGCGGCCACCCGATCGCCGCGCTCCAGTGCGGCGATGGCCCACTCGCGCCCCAGGCCGCGCGATGCGCCGGTGATCAACCACACCCGATCGCTCACCGCGCGGTTCCGTTCTGGCCGAACAACTCTGCCCCGGGAGCCTGCGTCCGTGACTTGCCGGCGAAGTCGATCTGGGCTGCCGGGTTGGCCAGGGCCGTCACCAGCAGCGTGCCGAACGGTCCCTGCTCGTCGAACAGTGTTGCGGTGCCGATGGATATCCCGTCGGTGGCGGTGCGGGTGTCGCCCTGCACTCCGAGGAAGGCGCTCCTCGGCAGCCGGGACAGGCTGATGGTCAGATCGCCGTTGATGTAGCCGATTCCGTGGGTGCCCATGTTGATCACCATGTTGGCGGCGGCTTCGGCGACGACAGCCGACCGGACGAAGGGGGTCAGTGCCTCGCCGGCGACCACGTCGACGCCCCGGTAGTAGGCGCGCTTGCGGTCGGTGTTCTGGTGTTCGACACCGAAGACGCTCCAGCCCGCCGAGTCGCTCCCGACGGAGAGGGTGTCGTCGTCCGCTCCCTGCGGCGCCTGGAACTGCGGTGCGCCCGGCGCCCACTCCTGACCGGCCGGTGCCTCGGACTGCAGGTACTGCACCGCGGTCGCCCGGGCGACGATCCAGTCGCCTTGCAGCACATCGCACTCGACGTAGCGCACCCTCCGTCCCTCCCGGATCAGCCGGGTCTGTGTGCGGGTGGGAACCTGCCGGGCCGGCTTCATCAGGTCGATCGTGAACCGGGCGACGATGAAACCCGCCTGGCCGTAGTCGCGCTCGACGGCGCGGGCGGCGATGCCCGCGACGGCGGGGCCGCTGATCAGGCCTGGCCCCCAGTGGCCGCCGGCTGCCGCCGTCGGTGCGAAGACGTTGTCGCCCAGGTCGACGAAGTAGGCGGTCGCCGACTGCTGGGCCGTTGCGGTGATGGCTGGTGCGGTCATTTCGTCCTCCTGATGGTCTGGTCGGGCCTTCTGCCCTGGTAGAACCAGCATCGCCGGAAACGGCGGCGATCCCTGTCGACCAGGCGGGCCCACCACCGAATGAACTCGACGTCCCCCGATCGGTGGACGCTCAGCCGCGCCGGCTCTTGATCCGGTCGCCGAGGCTCGAGCGCAGGTAGAGCACTCCCAGCAGGATGGACACGTAGGACGCCGCCATGACAATCCAGGCGAACGGCAGCAGCAGCGGCTGCCCGAGGAGGGTCAGGCCGTCAAACGCCCCGGGAGCGACGGAGAAACCGATCCCCATGATCAGTCCACCCACGCTGCACCGGATCACCCTCGGAGCAAGCGGCCCGATCAGTTTGGTTCCCTTCAGTGACCGCCCCGCGGTGATGGCACCGGCGAGCAGCGCGGCGAAGAAGACCAGCCGCGACACCAGATGGTCGGTCGTTCCCTTCGAGATGTCCCCGAGCAGATCGGTGTAAGCCCAGGGGCCGTCGATCTGGACCAGTGTCACGAACAACACGGCGATGATCAGGGTGGCCGTCCGCGGATCCCATGCGTTGCGCAGGAAGTCGCGGAAGCTCTCATGGGGTCCGGCGATGAGCCGACGGGCCGTCAGGACTGTGACAACGGCCAGCCCGATCAGCCCGAACAGCGGGTGGTCCAGGGAGGTCGTCGCCGCCGGCGAGCTCGTATGGGTGGTGGCCAATCGGCCCACCACGTGTGGCGCAAGCAGGCAGCCGATGAAGAACCCGACCACGGTCAGTCCGAAGGCGTATTCGCCGGAGCCGATGCGGGCGATGGTGCCCGTGGTGCAGCCACCGTTGATGACGGCTCCCAGGCCGAGAACGAGACCTCCGACGACCGACCAGGCGGTGACGGGGACCACCGAGGCGTGCGCGCGGAATCCACTGGCCAACGCCAGCAGCGCCAGCCCCCCGGCGACCCAGAACCAGGAGTACACGATGGCCAGCAGCCGATCCCATGACCTGCGGTGAACGATGTCGTCGAAGGCGACGACGGTGCAGGTGTTGCCGCGCTGAATGGCCATCCCGATCAAGAAGATGAGAAGCAGGGAGACCACGGTGGTTGCCGTCACTGGGGATCCTTACGAAAGACGTTCACGACCACAAGAGATTAGGACGTCGGCGTCGGGGCCCGGCGGGTTGACGCGTTGCTCCACCGTTCGGGGGAATGCTGTGGAACCATTTCTGCGTGCGGGAAAGCTTCAACAACCAGAAGGTGCGCGTCATCGTTGCTGATGACCACCCACTGTTCCGGGACGGTCTGGTCCGTGCCCTGACGGGCAGTGGTCTGGTCGAGGTGGTCGCCGAGGCCGCCGACGGCCCCGAGGCGCTGGCGATGATCAAGGAGCACAAGCCCCAGGTTGCGCTGCTGGACCATCAGATGCCGGGGATGGACGGCGGTCAGGTCGCCGCGGCGGTGCTCCGCGACGAGTTGCCCACCCGGGTGTTGTTGGTCTCGGCCAACGCCGATTCGGCGATCGTCTACCACGCGTTGCAGCAGGGCGCGGCGGGTTATCTGCCCAAGGAGTCCACTCGGTCGGAGATCGTCAACGCAGTCCTGGACTGCGCTCAGGGCCGCGACGTCGTCGCGCCGCATCTGGCGTCGGGCCTGGCCGCCGAGATCCGCCGCCGCGCCGAACCGGCCGGCCCCACGCTGAGCGGCCGCGAACGTGAGGTGCTCAACCTGATCGCGGGTGGGGCGACCATCCCGACGATCGCCAAGCAGTTGTTCCTCGCGCCGTCGACGGTCAAGACTCACGTGCAACGGCTGTACGAAAAGCTGGGCGTCGGCGACCGGGCGGCAGCTGTCGCCGAAGCAATGCGCCGAGGACTTCTGGACTAGACGTTGCGGCGAATCGTCTCCGGCGCACTGGACTTCCTGACCAGTGAGCCACTGCGGATCCGGTCGATTCTGCGGCTCGTCATGATCGCCCTGATCGCGCTGCTGGTCTATCACACCCACGTCGAACATCGGCTCCAAGGCGTGTTCAATGCCCTACTCGCCGTCTACGCGGTCGGAGCGGTGGCGTGGCTGATCTTCATCCTCCGAGGTAAGACGCGACCGTGGTTCGGTTGGGCCTCAATCATTTTCGACGTCGTGATCGTCGTCGCGCTGTGCATGGCGTCCGGACCGGCCACCATCTCCCTCTACCCGATCTTCTTCCTGCTGCCGATTTCGGTTGCCTTCCTGGACAATCCGATCATCACTGGTGCGCTGGGCCTCGGGGCGTCGCTGGGCTATCTACTGGCTTGGGCCGTCTACGCCACCCGGGATCAGAAGATGGGCGAGAGCATTCCCGCCCTGGTGTACGTGCAGGTGGGCTGCCTGCTGTGGCTGACGGCTGCGATCACCGCACTGTCATTCACCCTGGCGCGCCGCCGCGCGAGGGTCTTCGGCCTTCTCGAAGTGCGCCGCAAGTTGGTCGCGGAATCCATCCGTGCCGACGAACGCCACGACCGCGAACTGTCCGAGCAGCTGCATGACGGCCCCCTGCAGAACCTGCTGGCCGCGCGCCTGGACGTCGACGACCTCCGGGAGAACCCGACCCCCGAAGGGTTCGACCGGCTCGACGCCGCACTGCGCGAGACGGTCACCTCGCTGCGAACCACCGTGAGCACCCTGCATCCACAGGTCCTGGCCCAGGTGGGGCTGAGTGCGGCCGTGCGCGAACTGGCCCACCGGTATGAGGAGCGTTGGGGGACGCCTGTCCACACCGAGATCGACGACGTGGCCCGAACCGAGTCCCAGGCGCTGGTCTACCG
>CAIOYU010000663.1 GCA_903862565.1 uncultured Actinomycetes bacterium
CTGCAGATCACCGGGCGTGCGGATCTCCAGACGCATTCCGTCGCGCGCATGGTCGACGACGGTGGTGTACCGCTCGTCGGGCCGCAGCGGGCTCGGATACAGGTGGGCGGTGTGCCACTCGCCGGACCGGAAGGCGGTCTCGTCCTCCTCCGACCCGAGCAGCAGCTGCTGGGCGACGAATTTGCCGTCGGTCTCGTCGTCGACGTCGATCTGGGTCGGACGCAGATGCGGATGCTCGGCACCGATGACGCGGAGCAGACCGCGCAGGCCGGCCTGCTCAAGGTTCGGCCGCTCCCCGGCGATGACGGTCTGCGCGCCGCGAGTCACGACGTAGAGCCGCGGCGGATCCCCGGCGACATCCGGCAGTTCCCGCACGATCTTCACCAGGTGCGCGACATGCTCGCCACCCCGGACCGCCAGTTGTTCCTTGGTGCTCCCGTTGCGCGGCGCGGAGACCACCACGACGTTGCCGAAGGCGCCCTCCGCCAGGAACGAGGTGAGCCGATCAGCATTGGCGGCGTGATCGGCGTGCTGCGGCCACGACATCGTCGTCACGTCCGCATCGCTGAGCTTGAGTGCGTAGGTGAGTTCAGACGCCAGGAGATCGGTGGTATCCGACGCACTGATCATCAGCCAGGAGCCGGCAGCGACGTGCGCGGGAAGCGCGGGCAGTGCCTGCTTGCGCCACTCCACGGCCTGCAACCGTTCGTTGAGCACGCGGTCGCAATCGGCCACGCCGGTGCCCATCGACAGCCCGTCGACCGCAAGCAGGACCGTGCCGTGATCATCGATCAGATGAAGGTCGGCCTCGACACCGGATCCGTCGAGGGAGACGATGCGGGTCAGGCAGTAGCGGGCCTTGTTGGCCGAGCCGTGAACGCGCAGTCGGCGCACACCCAGCGGGAGCAACAACCCGCCGGTGCCGGTGTTCTGGACTCCGGGATGGGCCGCAACGGATTGGAAGCAGGCGTCCAACAGCGCCGGGTGCACGCCGTAGGCGCTCTGCTGCCCGCGGATCGCGGTGGGCAGGCCGATCTCGGCCAACACCGTGTCGCCGTTCCCGTCCGGGGCGTTGACCGCATTCAATGCGGTGAAGGCCGGCCCGAACTGAACACCGCGGGTATCAAACCAGTGCCGGATGTCGGCACCATCGGCACGATGCGGATGGCTGGCAAGCAAAACATCCATGTCGTAGGCGGCGGGCACAGAATCGTCGACGGAACCGTCGACCGCCTGCAGAACCGCACTGGCCCGCCGGGCGCGCTCGCCGTCCTGATCGGTCTGAACCAGGAACTCCAGCGTGCCCGGCCGCAACGCGGACGCTTCTGAACTGACCGCAGTCTCGTTCTCCAGCAACATCATCCGCTCGAAACGCACGTCCCGAACCTCGGCAGCATCGCCGAGAGCGATGCGGGCAGCGGACAGCGCCATCTCGCAGAATGCCGCGCCCGGCATGGCGGGCACGGTGTTGATCTGGTGATCGACCAACCACGGCAGGGCCACGGTGCCGACCTCGGCGGCCCAGACATGCCGCTCCGGCTCTTCGAGCAGACGCACATGCGAACCAAGCAACGGGTGCGCGGCCACGACGTGTCCGCCCCGGCCCTGGTCAACGCTCTGGCGCTGAAGGATCAGCGGGCGATGGTTCCACGCCGGCAGCGGGGCGTCGAGGAGTCGACCCTCGGGCAGCAGCACCGAGAAGTCAATCGCGGCTCCGGCGGCGAACAGATCACCGAGCAGGTCACGAAGGCCGTTCGGCGTCTCCTGACCGCGGCGCATCCCGGCGATCGC
>CAIOYU010000664.1 GCA_903862565.1 uncultured Actinomycetes bacterium
CTTCTTGATGGGCGGCACCTGGGCCGCGCAGGCCACAGCGTCCACCGCGTGAAACGCTGCGAGCCCGGTGTAGGTCTTTGGCGAGGTCAAGGCGCCCATAGCTGAAATCCAATCGACTGCGTTCGGCCGGAATGCGAACTCGCGGGGGTAGTCAAACCCTCTGCTCACGTTAGCGATCCCGACCGACGACCCCGACCGACGGATGACGGGCGGCGAGTGGGATTGTCGATCACAGTCCGCACTGGACGAGATTAGCTATGCCTGCTGCTAGTTCGCTACTGAGTGGTTTCCCCAGAGCTGCCTGAGCCCCAGCTGGCGGTGTCGGAGACGTTGATCCCACGTTCTTGGGTGGTCATGTTCGGGTAGCCCTCTCTGAGATGGGATCAGACACTGAGCGCCACCGCTTCGAGGAGGCGCTCGATGGTGTGCAGTTGGTGGCTGTGGTCGCCGTCGATCTTGGCGAGCAGGGTGGTGATTCCGGTGTCCCGGTAGGCGGCGATGCGCTGGGCGACTTCGGTTGTGCTGCCGAGCAGATTGGTGAGGCGCCCCAGATCCAGCGGGACCGCGGCGCGGGCCTCGTCGCGGTGTCCTGATTGCCAGAGCCGGGCCACGTCGGTGACCTGTTCGCCATATCCCAGGCGGGTGAAGGCGTCGTTGTAGAAGTTGGTCCCACCGGTTCCCATGGCGCCGATGGTGAACGCGTATCCGTCGGCGTGGCGGCGGGCCGCGGCGGCGCTGTCCTGGGCGCTGTCGTGAAACTCGACGGCGACCGGGGCGACGAGGTCGAGGTCGGCCAGTGTGCGCCCGGCCGACTCGGCGCCTTGGCGCAGGGGGTGGAGGAACACGTCGGAGGATTCGGGGATAAAGGCGTTTCCCAGCCAGCCGTCGGCGACTTCACCGGTGAGGCGCAGGTTGTTTGGGCCCATCGCGGCGATGTAGACCGGTACCAGACGGGGTCGCACGAGGGGCTGCAAAGCGCTGCCCCTGCTGTCGGGCAGGGGCAGGGGATAGATCTCACCGGGGTGTTCGAGCCGGTCGCCGCGGGAGACGATGCGGATGATCTCCACGGTCTCGCGGGTGGCCTGGACCGGACGGTGGAACCGGACGCCGTGCCACCCTTCCATGACTCGCGGTCCGGAGGTTCCGATGCCGAGCAGGAATCGGCCGTTAGAGAGTTCCTGCAGGCTCAGTGCCGAGGTGGCCAGCAGGGCGGGGCTGCGTGAACCGAGTTGCACGACGAAGGTACCCAACCGGATTCTCTCGGTGCGCGCCGCGAGGTAGGCCAACCCGGTGAGGGCGTCATAGCCCCACACCTCGGGCACCCACAGTGAGTCGACGCCGAGTTGCTCAGCGCTCCTTGCGAATTCAGCGGTCCCGGGCAGTCGCGGTTCGACGACCAGGCCGATCCTCACTGGGGGGTGCCGGTCTGCTCGGCGATGTAGGCGAGATTGGCTCGCATATTGGTCAGCCACTCCTCAAGGCGGCGTGCCACGATGCGGGCCTCTTTGTCGGGTTGGGCGGCGATGGCGATCGTGGTACCGGAAGCCCCCGGGCCCATCCGTCCCCATTGCCGGACGAGTGAACCGCCCGAGGCCGGCTCGACTTCGAAGCCCCAGGTGGCACCGATGCCACCGGGGTGAACGACATTCCACACCCATCGCCGGCCGGGCTCGACTTCGACGATTTCGCAAACGGTCTCCCACTCGCCGAAGGCCTCGTGACGGTTTCGGCCGGTGAAGCGGGCGCCGACGGTCACATGATCGGCGCCGTCGAGCCATTCCACGGCCTCCAACTCAGCGGAGACCCGTGCGGGCAGGGTGATGTCGGTGACGTAGCGCCACGCGGTGTCGGCGTCGCACGACAGCCGTTGGACTGCTTCGGCGGTGGGTTGATCGCGGTGTCGCATTGATCCGGTTCCTCGCGGCTGTAGTGGTGGCTTGGGGCCCGTGGCTCAGCGCCGCAGGGCGGCTTCGATGTCCCCGGCTGTCACCGGATGGCCCTTGCGGCAACGGACTTCGACCTCGATGGGTGCTCCGCAGTCGATGTGGGACAGGGTCACGCGGCCGCCGTCGGAGCGGGCCCACCGGTCACCCCAGCGCATCAGGGCCAGCAGAACGGGGAGAAGATCCTCACCTTTCTCGGTGAGGTGGTACTCCTCCCGGCTGCGCTGGCCGGGCTCGTGATACGGGCGCTTCTCGAAGATTCCTTCGTTGACAAGTTCACGAAGTCGGGTGGCGGTGATCTTCTCACTGAGCCCGGTCCGGCGGGAAAACTCATCGAAGCGGTGGGCGCCGTAGAACGCCTCCCGCAGCAGCAGCAGGCTGGCTCTGCGCCCGACGATGTCCAGCGCCGCTGCCATGGAACAGTCGTCCGCCCGCCATGAATCCCGATCGCTGAGCCGGCCCACCAGTGTTGCGGAAGTCATAGCGACCATGGTGCCATGCTGACTTTCCTTCAGTAAAGCCAGCGCGCTAGTGTCTGGCTGGACACCCGTACAGTCAGATGCAAGGAACGGATCCTCATGCCAACCTCTCAACCCGTCGCACTTGTCACCGGCGCAAATTCGGGCCTTGGCAGGTTCGCTGCCCAGGGCCTGATCGACGCGGGATTTCGGGTCGTGGGCACCAGTCGACACACCTCCGGACTCGACAACAGCCAGGGCGTGACGTTCGTCGATCTTGACGTCACCCGCGACGAATCCGTGGCTGCCGCAGTCGATGCGGTGATCGAGCAGTTCGGAAGGATCGACGTGCTGATCAATAACGCCGGCATGGGGCTCGCCGGAGCCAGTGAACAGCGCGGCAGCTGAGCGCGCTGCGCCGGTTCGCTCCCCGCCGGGTGTTCGACGGGCAACTGCGAAAGTCGCTCGCCGCCGGGAACTGAACCCTGACTGGGCAATCCGCGATGGCC
>CAIOYU010000665.1 GCA_903862565.1 uncultured Actinomycetes bacterium
CTGAAGCGCATCCACCAGTTAGCGGCTGCTCTATGACCTTCTCGGAGCGTTCTATGACTGGCTGGGCTTTGACGTGGTGACATGCATGGACCGGCTCCGGAGTAGCTGGGTCCGGGAAAACTGACACGAATTGACGTGGGCCCACCACGACACGTGACGACCCCGCAGGGAATTGGGATCGAACGGTCCTCATAAGGATTGGCCGCTACCCGGGCGTCCCAGCGTCATCACCAGGATTCACCGGGTCACCAGGCTTCCCAGGGGGTCCAGGCTGGCCAGGTTGGCCGCGGCCCGCCTGTCCCGGCCCGCCCGCGCCGCCGGCCCCGCCGGCGCTGAAGGACCCACCACCACCCCTCGGACCGTTCGGCGCACCGCCGTTACCGCCGTTGCCGCCGTTGCCGCCCTTACCGCCGTTGCCGCCGTTGCCGCCGAAGCCGCCGGAGCTGCCACCTGAGCCACCGGGCCCGCCTGCACCGCCGCGGATTTGGTCGACGTCGTCGATCTTCTTGCCGCCGCCGCCGGCCCCTCCAGCACCGCCCGTGCCGGTACCGGGGGCGGCGCCGCCGTTACCGCCGATGCCCCCGGTGCCGGCGTCGCCACCCTGCCCGCCCTGCCCGCCTTCCGGTAAAGGAGGGTTCGGCCTGGAGCTCTGCCGGCCGGCCTTCCCGCCCTTCCCGCCGTCCCCGCCGGCGCCGAACGTGCCGCCGGCGCCGCCGTTGCCGCCGTTGCCGTTGACTGATCCGCCGTTGCCCCCGGCGCCGCCGTTGCCGCCGTTGCCGCCGGTGCCGCCAGGATTGCCGGGCTTGCCGTTCCGATACGCGGGTGCCGTGCTGGGGTGATTGCCGGGCCCGCCGGCCCCGGCGGGCCCGCCGACACCGCCGTTGCCGCCGTTGCCGAACTCTCCGGCGTTGCCGCCCTTGCCGCCGTTGCCACCCTTGCCGCCGGTCAGGCCCTTGCCGGTGTTTTGGTCGGTGCCGGCGTCGCGGCCCTTGCCGCCGTTACCGCCGTTACCGCCGTTACCGAGGAACGTGCCACCGGAACCACCGGACCCGCCGGCACCGCCAGCGCCGGTGAAGGAAGTAGGTCTCAGCCCGTCGTTCTTGCAGCAGTTACCGCCGTTACCGCCGTTACCGCCGTTACCGTCCAGCCCGGCGTCCCCACCATCGCCGCCTTTGCCACCGACCCCGTTTTGGCCGTCTTTGCCGGGAGTGCCGTCACCTGCTGTGCCCCCGGCCCCGCCGTTACCGGCATCGCCGTTCTCCGCGGCCCGGCCACCGCGACCCCCGGCACCGCCGTCACCGCCTGACCCGGTGTTCCCGGCCGCACCCGCAGCACCACCGAGGCCACCCCCGGCGCCCCCGACACCCCCGATACCGCCGTCAGCGCCGTCCCCACCGGCCCCGCCGTCCCCGCCGCGAACACCCCGGTCCACACCGACACCACCCACGCCACCAGACCCGCCGACTCCCCCCGCGCCGCCGACCCCACCGGCGCCACCGGCCCCGAAGAACCA
>CAIOYU010000666.1 GCA_903862565.1 uncultured Actinomycetes bacterium
ATCGCGCGACCGAACTGCTTGCGGTCCTTGGCATAGGCGATCGCAGCCTCGAGCGCGCCCTGCGCGACACCGACGGCCTGCGCACCGATGGTGGGCCGGGTGTGGTCGAGCGTGGCCAGCGCGGTCTTGAAACCGGTACCGGGGTCGCCGATGATCCGGTCGCCCGGGATGCGGCAGTTCTCGAAGTACAGCTCAGTGGTCGGCGAACCCTTGATGCCGAGCTTGCGCTCCTTGGGCCCGATGGTGAAGCCCTCGTCGTCGATGTGCACCATGAACGCCGAGATTCCGTTGGGGCCCTTGTCCGGGTCGGTCACGGCCATCACGGTGTACCAGGCCGACTTGCCGCCGTTGGTGATCCAGCACTTGGTTCCGTTGAGGATCCAGCCATCGCCGTCTGCCTTCGCGCGGGTGCGCATGGCTGCGGCGTCGCTGCCTGCTTCGCGCTCGGACAGCGCGTAGGACGCCATCGTGCCGCTGGCGACATCCGACAGCACCTGCTTCTTCAGCTCCTCCGAGCCGCGCATGATCAGGCCCATCGTGCCCAGCTTGTTGACCGCGGGGATCAGAGAAGCCGACACATCGACGCGGGCCACCTCCTCGATCACGATGCAGGCTGCCAGGGAGTCGGCACCCTGACCGCCGTACTCCTCGGGCACGTGCACCGCGTTGAAGCCCGACGCGTTCAGCGCATCGAGGGCCTCCTGCGGGAAGCGCGCGTTCTCGTCGCAATCAGCGGCGTGCGGAGCGATCTCCTTCTCGCACAGCGCCCGAATCGCGGTCCGCAGTTCCTGATGCTCTTCAGGCAACTGGAACACGTCGAACGAAGAATCACCGGTCCAAACAGCCACGACAGCCTCCTAGCTACTCGCGGGTAACTTTACCCGCTGGATCCTCGCCGAGTAAACGCGCACGAAGCAGGCGGTCCTTGTCCAGAACCTGGGCCTCCAGATCGGATTGGAAGGCCGCCATCCGGGCTCGCAGCACAGGGTCGGCCGAAGCCAGGATCCGCACGGCCAGCAGCCCGGCGTTTCGGGCGCCGCCGATGGACACAGTGGCCACCGGAACCCCCGCTGGCATCTGCACGATCGACAGCAGCGAGTCCAGACCGTCGAGCTTGGCCAGCGGCACCGGAACGCCGATCACCGGTAGCGGAGTGGCCGATGCCACCATGCCCGGCAGGTGTGCCGCCCCGCCGGCCCCGGCGATGATCACCTCGATGCCGCGGTCAGCCGCCCCGCGGGCGTAGTCCAGCATCCGGCCCGGCGTGCGGTGGGCGGAGACCACACCGACCTCGAAGGGAACGTCGAACTCTGCCAGCGCCAGCGCGGCGGCCTCCATCACGGGCCAGTCGCTGTCGCTGCCCATGATCACGCCGACCCTGGGATCAGTCATGCCCGCTCCATCCGTCGGTCCACTCTGCGTGCGACAACCAGTGTGCCGCCCGCTCGGCGCGCTCCCGAACCACTCCGGCGTCGTCGCCGAGGACGTTCACGTGACCGATCTTGCGTCCGGGCCGCTCATGCTTGCCGTAGAGGTGGACGTGCGCGTCGGGGATCCGCCCGAACAGGTGGTGCACCCGCTCGTCCATGCTCATCGACGGAGCGACGGCAGCCCCGAGCACGTTGGCCATCACCGTGACCGGCGCCAGCGGCCGGGTGTCCCCGAGTGGGTAGTCCAGCACCGCTCGGAGGTGCTGCTCGAACTGACTGGTGACCGAACCGTTCATCGTCCAGTGACCGGAGTTGTGCGGACGCATCGCCAACTCGTTGACCATCAGCCCGCCCTCGGCGGTCTCGAACAACTCGACCGCCAACACGCCCACAACGCCCAGTTCGTCGGCGATCCGCAGGCCCAACTGCTCGGCGTCGGCGGCCAACTCCTCCGAGAGGTCCGGGGCGGGCGCCAGTACGGTGACGCAAATCCCCTCCCGCTGAACGGTTTCCACCACCGGCCAGGC
>CAIOYU010000667.1 GCA_903862565.1 uncultured Actinomycetes bacterium
CCAGGACGAACGCGCCCAGCAGTTCGGAGACGTCACCGGTATAACCGGCATCCTGGGCGCTGGTCACTAGCGCGGCGCGGGTGGGGTCAAGGAACACGTCGGCGACGGCCTGCTGGGAGGTGGAGCAGATCAGGCAGCCACCGGAGAACGTGAACGGCAGCGACGACAGGTTCGGAGCGACCACGATGCTGTTGGTCCGCTGCGCCAGATCGGTGGCCAACGCCGAGTAGAAGGTGTTGCGCGCCCCGAAGCCATGCTGCAACCAAATGACGCCCTGCGCATCGATCGTGCCGTCAGCCTGCGTCGGGAAATACCAATCCGCAGCCACCGTATTGCCGATGAACGCACCCGGGATCTCCAGACGCGAATGCCCCACCTGCACACCGGTCACACCATTGGTGGTCCCCGGCAACAGCGGATCCGCAGCGGCGGCCGCCGCCTCGAACACCGTGGGATCCGGCGGCGCCGCCGCAACCACCGGCGTGCCGATCACCGCAGCAGCGGTGACACCCTGGCGAGTACTGGCCACCGGGGCCACCGCCGGGAACGCAGTCACCACATCAGCGCCCGGACGCCACCCCAGCGCAGACATCACACTGGCCAACAACGCCGCCGCCGGCGCCGGAGTCGGCGGCGGAACATACGCGGCCGGCAGATCGACGGCGGCGGTCGCCGCCGCGAGGGTCTGCGTAACGCGGGTTCGCTGGGCGCCGACCGCCGCGGCCGGGTCAGCAACCTGCGCGGCGGCGGGAAGGGTCGGGGCGTCAAACTCGACCGGGCCCAGCGCGGCCGGTTGGCTGACAGCCACCGGTGCCTCGGGCCTGGCCGCCGGCGAAGTGTTCCGCGCCGCACGACGCGACCGTTCAGTGCCCGCCCGCACGGTCGTGCGGGTGGCCGTCGGGGCCGACCGCTCGGCGGACGCTTCGCTATCGGCGACCGGTTCGCTAGTCGCTGGCCTGGCCGCGGCGGTGCCGCGACGCGGTGCGGTCCTAGTCGGGGCCGACGCATCAGCCTGCGCAGCCGACGCCGCAGCACCCGCATCAGATTCCGCAGTATCTGCGGCAGCAACACCGGTGCCGGAGATCAGGGCTGAGCCCACCCCGACGACAACCGCGCCCGTGCCCAACAAAGCTCGACTTTTCCCCATTGCTGCGAAACCTTTCGTTACGGAGTGCTTCAGACCCTCATCGTGGCCGGCAGGGTGGCCGGGCCGGGCAGCACGCCGGCCGGGGCCGGAGCCGGGAACTGTTGGGTGCGGATGATCTGGCGGTTCACGCCGAGTTGGTAGGCCCGGGCCAGCAGGTCGTTGTACTCGCCGTCGGTAATGATCTTGTCGCGGGTCAGGATGTACCCCGAGGTGCCGTTCGGGTCGCCAACGATGGCCCAGGAGTAGTCCGGCGCGTAGTCCAGGATCCAGTAGTTGCCGGGCTCTGCGGCCGGCTCGTCGGGGTTGGGCTGGAAGATGAAGAAGCCCACCTGCAAGCGCGTGTTGTCGGCATTAACCGGCACCGCCGAC
>CAIOYU010000668.1 GCA_903862565.1 uncultured Actinomycetes bacterium
CACAGCCAGATTCACTGCCGGCGACGGCGGCGTCATGCAGTTCTTCTCCGAACCTGCCAACGGCCGGACCGCCCGTCAGGTCGCCGACGCGACCGTTCGGAAGGCCTACCCGGACGCCAAGGTGGACTACGAGATCCCCAATGCGATGGTCGGGTACCACCCGGGCTACGGCGAGGTCGCCGACGACTGGCCGCAGGGTTCGAGTGTGGCCTATAGCAGGATCCGGATCCTGGTGATGACGGCGATCAAAGGCGACGTGGCACTCGTCGCCTTCGCGACCGGTCCCTACCATGCGTTCGGGCCGGACTTCGGCCCCGGCCCGCCGTCGGGCGCCAACCTGGAGATCGCTCAGGATATGGGCAAGTACGTCAACAGTTTCCGCTGGCCCAGTGACTCACCCCGGTGAATGGCGTTCAACCCCAACCTAGTTCGTGCAGCCGGTCGTCGTCGATCCCGAAATGGTGAGCGATTTCGTGGATCACGGTGATCGCCACCTCCTCGATGACGTCGGCCTCGGTGTCGCAGATCTCCAGCAGGCTCTCGCGGTAGATCGTGATGGTGTCCGGCAGCGCGCCGGCATAGGTGGTGTCACGCTCGGTCAGGGCGATGCCTTCGTAGAGGCCGAGCAGATCGGGTTCGTCGCTGTTGCGGTCCTCGACGAGAATCACGACATTGTCGATGGCCCGGGCCAATTCGGGTGGAATCAGGTCGAGGGCGTCGCCGACGAGTTCCTCGAACCGATCGGCAGCCATCCGGACGGGCATCAGCCCGGCGGACGATTGCCCGGCTGTCCCGGGGCGGCCGGCGGCAGCGGGAGGTTCAACCGCTCCTCGGGGATGTCCGGCGGCGGTATCGGCGGCTGGCCGTTGATGAGCAGCGGACCCTTGCCGCTGTTGAGCAGCGTCGCCCAGCCACCATTTCCGAGGGTCGCACCGATGCTGCAGGTGACCTGCCGGCTGCCGGCGGTCCAACTCGGCAGCGAGACGGTGCTGTAGATCAGCGTCAGCGTGGTGTTCCGGAGTTGGACGGGGGCCAGGTAGTCGTCCGTCAACTTGTTGCACAGGTCCTTGATGAACGTGTCCTGGTCCTGCTCCGGGGGGAGTCCGTCGGGGTAGGCCTCGGCCAGGTTGATCGTGCCGGTGACCTCCATGGCGTGCGGTGCCGCACAGTCCACCGGAACATCGGTGGGCTGATTGGTCGCCGGGTCGATACCCAGGCAGGTCCCGGGCGGCCAGACCTTCGACTGGTCGAGCTCAGCGATCTTGCCCTTGAACACCAACTGCTGGCCGGCAGCGCCGGGCAGTTGCAGCCCGCACAGCATGCGGCGCTCGCCGGAGTGCTTCCAGGCCTTGTCGCCGGCCCACAGCAGGCTGACGGTGAATCGGCTGTTGGGGTCGTACTTGTCGCGGAGGTAGCGCTTGACCGCTGGTTCGCACTGCTCGAGGCTGATCTGCTGGATCCGCTCGGGTGCAGGCGGATCGGCGTCTGGGCCGTACTCGCTGCCCGGATACGCCCGCGTGTCGACGGACTCGGCCACCTCAAAGCGGTGGTCCTCCTTGCAGTCCACGATCGTCACGGAATCCGGGGAGTTGTCCGGCCAGGTCAGACAGTCGCCCGGTTTGGCGTTGGCGAACGCCGGGTTGGCTGCGGCCCCGGACGCCTCGACCACCGAACTCAGCGGACCCTTGTTGCTCAGTGGGACGACGGTCGCGATCCCGGCGATCAGCAGGCCGCCCAGTGCGGTCAGGAGCAGGGCACGGCGGGTGGAGGTGGCGTGGAACGCGCCCAGCCAGCCGCGGCCCCCCGATTCCGGGTCGGGCTGCTCGGCTGTGGCCTCGTCACGCTCAGATAGCTGCAACATCTCCTCCATTGTGGCAGGGCCGAGGGGGCGCGCGCAGAAGCGACGCGGGTGGACCTGGAAAGCGGACGGGATGCGGGCGGGATGTGCACGGGATACCCAGGGGCCTGGCGGCGGTTGGCCGAAAGTAGGGTCTGAAATCGTGATCGACCTGAAAATGCTGCGTGAAGATCCTGAGGCGGTGCGTCGATCCCAGCTCAGCCGTGGCGAGGATCCCACCCGGGTGGACGCATTGCTCGGCGCCGACACCGCCCGCAGGGCGGCCATTGCGGCCGCTGACACACTGCGGGCCGATCAGAAGGCCGCCAGCAAGAAGGTCGGTTCCGCCACGCCCGACGAGCGTCCCGCACTGTTGGAGCGCGCCAAGCAGATGGCCGGTGAGGTCAAAGAGGCCGAGGCGCGTCAGGCCGAGGCCGAGTCGGCGTTCACCGCCGCCCACCTGGCGATTCCCAACGTCGTCATCGACGGTGTCCCCGCCGGAGGCGAGGACGACTTCGCGGTTCTGGAGGTCGTCGGCCAGCCGCCGGTCATCGAGAACCCGAAGGATCACCTCGAGCTCGGCGAGGCGCTGGGACTGATCGACATGGAACGCGGCGCCAAGGTGTCCGGGTCGCGGTTCTACTTCCTCACCGGGCGCGGCGCGCTGCTGCAACTGGGCCTGCTGCAATTGGCCGTCAGACTGGCCACCGAGAACGGCTTCACCCTGATGATCCCGCCGGTCCTGGTCCGTCCCGAGGTGATGGCCGGCACCGGGTTCCTGGGCGCCCACGCCGACGAGATCTACCACCTCGAGGCCGACGATCTCTATCTGGTCGGCACCTCCGAGGTCCCGCTGGCGGGTTACCACGCCGACGAGATCCTGGACCTGTCCGGCGGGCCGCTGCGCTATGCCGGGTGGTCGTCGTGCTTCCGTCGCGAAGCCGGCAGCTACGGCAAGGACACCCGCGGCATCATTCGGGTGCACCAGTTCGACAAGGTCGAGGCCTTCGTCTACTGCCGGCCAGAGGACGCCGAGGCCGAACATCAGCGGCTGCTGGGCTGGCAGCGGGCGATGCTGGAGTTGATCGAGGTGCCCTATCGGGTGATCGACGTCGCCGCCGGCGATCTGGGTTCATCGGCTGCCCGCAAGTTCGACTGCGAGGCGTGGGTTCCCACCCAGCAGGCCTACCGCGAACTGACCTCGACATCGAACTGCACAACGTTCCAGGCCCGCCGCCTGGCGACCCGGTACCGCGACGAGAACGGCAAGCCGCAGACTGCTGCCACACTCAACGGAACCTTGGCGACCACCCGTTGGCTCGTCGCCATCCTCGAGAATCATCAGCAACCGGACGGAAGCGTGAGGGTGCCCGCAGCGCTGGTGCCGTTCGTGGGGACGGAGGTGCTTGGGTGATTGAGATCGACCTCGATGAACTGCAGGGCTGGTTCGGCTTCGGCGTCGCCGGGAACTTCGCCGGACATCTCGAACAAGCCGGCGAGGCAGGCGATTTCACCACGGTGGAGAGCCACGCCGGCGCGCCGAAAGGCATCTTCCCCTGGTACGCCCCGGGGCACGACAGCTTCCTGGGGGAGTTCCCGCTGTCCCGCGATGCGCTCGTCGTCCCCCCGGCGGCGGAAGTCGACGGGCCGTTGAATCTGCAGATCGAGCCCGAAGTCGGATTGGCCTGCAAGGTGATCTGGAGCGGCGACACCGTCGTCACTCTGCGCCCCTTCGCACTCGGTGCGTTCAACGACTGCTCCATCCGGCGCCCCGGCGCGCCCAAGATCAGCCACAAGAAGAACTGGGGCCCGGCCTCCAAAGGTGTTGCGCTGGAGTTCTTCGACGGCCACGACCTCACTCCCGACGGGCCGACCGCTTCGCTGCGATTGCTGTGCCACCTGCGCACCGCCGACGGTGCGCACCACGAGTACGGCGTGGACAGCCGTCTGCTGGGCTACTCCTATTACGGGGATGTGTTGCTGGACTGGATCGTTGAGCGCTTGGCCAACCAGAAGGGATCCCCCGAGACTCCCCTGGAGGACGTCGGGGCGTTGATGGTGGCCTGTGGCCGGCCCGAACACGTGCTGATCGGCATCGGCGCGACGCGCTACACCAATTACGGGGAGTCGACCTATCTCAAGCCCGGCGACGAGGCCATCGTTAGGGTTTACGACACTGCGGGCGAGGAATTCTCGGAGTTGCGGCAACTGGTCTGGGAGCCGTAGGTCGCACCGGTTCTGGAGACGACCCATCCGACGCCCGTGTCAGCGGTCGGACTTCGGGCTCCGCTGCCCCAGCAACTCGTCGAACATCGCCAGAAACGTTTCCGGATCCTCCGGGGTGAACGCCGGACTGGGCCAGGTGCCCGGCAGATCCAGCGTGATCAGCGTCCCCTTCAACGGCCGGCGGACATCCAACGGGAGCCAGCGTTGCAGGTCTGAACTGCCCCAGATGCGGAAGCGCTGCACCCACCACCCCAGCGACTCGGTCTTGTAGCCGTTGATCACCTGCAGTGGAATGACTTTCGCGGTTCCCGAGGGGAAGTGGTAGCGCCGCAGCGTCAACGCGAACCGGTCCAGTTGGACCTGCCCGTCGTCGTAGTACTGCCGCGGCGGCCGCGTCACAGCTTCGAGCAGCGCAGCTCGTGGCCCTTGGTGGTCAGGCACTTACCGGTCTTCAGGTCCCAGGCCCAGCCGTGCAGGTTGCAGGTCAGTTTGGTGCCCTCGACCACGCCGAACTTGCCCAGGTCGGCCTTCAGATGCGGGCACCGGCGCTGCACCTCCCAGCCGTCCAGCGTGATCGTCGAGGAGTCGTCGTGGGCCTCGGCGAACCAGCCGTCGGCATAGGCGATGCGTTCGTCGGTGAGGCACTTGAAAAAGGTGTAGAGGTACTCGTTGTACCCGCCGACCCGCCAGGCCTTGAAGCGGGTGGACAGGAAGATGGTGTTGACCCAGTCCGGTTCGTTGTCGCGCAGCACCGTGCGCACCAACTCCGGTGCGATCTCGAAGCCGTAGCGGAACTTCTCATCCGGGACGGGTTCGCGCACAGCCCGTTTCGGGAAGTCGACGACAACGGTCTCAGGACCCAGCTTCAGCTCGACCGGGTAGCCGATACCGTCGCAGATCTGGTCGCTCTGCAGCATGAACGGTTCTAGCCGCGCGCGCAGCAGGTCGAGCAACGGCTCCCCGGTGGCCGGCGCCCAACTCGCCTTCTCGGCGGCCAGCACCGGCGCCATCCGCTCGGCGTACTCGGCGATGTAGTCGGCCTTACCGGTGGTGAAGATCTCCTCCACCTCGTCGTCCGGGATGGGGTGCCGAAGTGAAATCAGTTGGGAGCCTTCGAAATCGGCCACCGAACCGGGGATCATCAGCAGCCCGCCGTTGTGGTCGTGCTGGCGCAGCTGATCGAGGAAGACGATCTGGTCGGGGAAGATGTTGGCCGGGTCGCCGGCGTCGTCGTTGAGGAAACGCAACTCCGGATCCAGGAAACACGGCGGGCCGGCCGAGGGGATCACCCAGGTGGCCCCGACATCGGCGATGTACTGCCGACAGCGGTCCATGCCACGCTGGCGCTTCTGGGTGGCGAACGCCTCCTTGGCGCGCTCGGGCATGTCGTAGACCATCGGGTACCAGATGGCCCCGGAGTACTGCGTCATGTGGATGTCGATGTGGCCGAACGCGGGCTCGAGCACGTCCAGCGCCAGCGGTCGGGAGTCGTTCATGTTGAACACCGTCGTGGTGCCGTCGGAGACGACGAGGCCGGAATCGCCGATCGGACCGTCGGCCGGCGCCCGAAGCGCGATGATCATCACATCCAGGTCGCCCTTCGGCCCACTGACGCGGTGCTTGACCGAATCCTCGGTCTCGAAGAACCGGGTGAAGCCCAGCTTTTCCAACTCCCGTTTGAGGTCGGGCACCGGGAAGTCCGGCAGTAGCACCACGGCGTCCTTGTTGACGTGCTCGGCCAGCAGTCTGGCGTCGAAGTGGTCCAGGTGCAGATGCGAGATGTAGAGGTAGTCGCAGTCGCCGAGGGCGGCCCAGTCCAGGCCGGAGTTATCGGGGAAGACGAACCACGAGCCGAAATAGGCCGGGTAGAGCCACGGGTCGCACAGGATGCTGCCCGCCTCGGTGTCGATGCGGAAGCCGGCGTGGCCGATGCTGGTGACCTGCATGGATCTCCTTCCA
>CAIOYU010000669.1 GCA_903862565.1 uncultured Actinomycetes bacterium
CCACGCCCGCCAACGCCAGGTACCGGGAGGGGAACACGTCGTGGAGCGCGTACAGGAAGTAGGCGAAGATCATCATGATCAGCACCGGCACGGCGCGCAGGAGTTCGACGATCACCGCACACACCCGGTTGACCCACGGAAGGGGGGACAACCGCCCGACGCCGAGCAGCATGCCCAGGACGCTGGCCAACACGATCGAGATCGCCGCGGCGGTCAAAGTCCCGGCAATCCCCGGCAGCACATAGGTTCTCCAGAGGTCCCCGGTGAGGAACGGCTTCCATTTGGCGGCGGTCAACTGCCCCTTCGACGCCAGTTTGGCGATGACGCCCCACGCCAGCAATACCGCCAGCACGACGGTGGCCCCGGAGATGATGCGGTTGCGCACATGGGCGCGGGGGCCCGGAGCATCGAAGAGCACCGACGCTGCCATCAGAGGTATCCGTTCTTCGCGCGAGCGCTCATCTCACCACCGCCATCCGCTTGCCCAGCCACCCGAAGAACAACCCCATCGGCAGGGTCAGCACCAGGAATCCGAAGGCGAAGATCCCGCCGACCACCAACAGTGCCGCGGTGTTCTCGATCATCTCCTTCATCAGCAGTGCCGCCTCGGCGACGCCGATCGCCGACGCGATCGTGGTGTTCTTGGTCAGCGCGATCAGCACCGACCCCAGCGGGATGATGGATGCCCGAAATGCCTGCGGCAGCATGACCATTCGCAGGTTCTGCCCGAATGTCATCCCCAGGGATCGCGCGGCTTCAGCCTGGCCCAGTGGCACGGTGTTGATCCCGGCACGCAGCGTCTCGCAGACGAACGCCGCGGTGTAGACGGTGAGTCCCAGCACTGCCAGACGGAAGTTGCTGTCGGCGATCGAGGTCGGTGACTTGGAGTCGGCCAGCGTGACTCCCAGCGTCTGCGCCAGACCGAACGAGCAGAACAGGATGATCAGCGTCAGTGGTGTGTTGCGGATGATGTTGACGTAGGCCGCGCCGAGTCGGTTGAGGGTGGGTACCGGTGACAGCCGCATGGCCGCCACGGCGGTACCGAGGATCAGCGCACCGATGGCCGACAGGACGGTGAGCGTGATGGTGGTCCAGAACGCCTTGACGATCTGTGCGCGGTACGTGCCCCAGATGTCGATCTTCTCGGCGTCGGCACCGACCCCGTCGGTATCCAGTGGCGGGGGCGTCGGTGCGCTGATGCCGGCGGGGCCCAGGTTGCGGTCGAAGGCGTCTTTCCAGGCGCCGTCCTGCTCCATCTTCACGATGGCGTCGTTGATCTGTGTCAGCAGCTCCGGATCGCCCTTTCGCATGCCGATTCCGTAGTGCTCGACCGAGAACGGCTTGCCGATGATCTTGAACAACCCGGGGAACTGTGCGCCGAAGCCGGCGAGGATGACCTCGTCGGTGCTGACCGCGTCGATGGCGCCGTTGCGCAGCGCCTCCACACACGCCGAGTAGGTGTCGTACCGCTGCAACTGCACACCCGGGTATTTGTCCTTGATCCGCTGTGCCGGGGTCGAGCCCGAGACCGAACACAGCTTCTTGCCGTCGGCCAGCGACTCCGGCCCGGTGATGTCGTTCGTGCCAACCCGCACCAGCAGGCTCTGGCCGGTCTCCAGATACGGGCCGGCGAAGGCGATCTTCTGCTTCCGAGCGTCGGTGATCGAGTAGGTCGCCACGATGTAGTCGACCTGGCCGTTCTGGATCAGCGTCTCGCGCTGGCCCGACGGCGACTCCTTCCATTCGATCTCATCGGGGGAGTATCCGAGTTGCCTGGCGACGTAGGTGGCGACGTCGACGTCGAAGCCCGCCATCGAGCCGTCCGGCTTCTTCACCGCCATGCCGGGTTGGTCGAACTTGGTGCCGATGGTGATTTTCTTCCCGGCCCCGCCACACCCGGCCAGTGCCGTCAGCCCGACCAGAAGCAGCAGGAGGGCGATGGTACGCGCGGTCAAAGGACGCATGGGTGTCAGTGGTTGAGGATCTTGCCCAGGAAATCCCGGGCGCGGTCCGAACTCGGGTTGGCGAAGAAGTCCTCCGGTGCGGCGTCCTCGATCACGGTTCCCTCGGCCATGAAGACGATCCGGTCCGCCGCGCGGCGGGCGAAGCCCATCTCGTGGGTGACCACCACCATCGTCATGCCCTCGGATGCCAGCGATGTCATCACCGCCAGCACCTCGTTGACCATCTCCGGGTCCAGCGCGCTGGTCGGCTCGTCGAACAGCATGACCTTGGGCTCCATCGCCAGGGAGCGGGCGATGGCCACCCGCTGCTGCTGGCCGCCCGACAGCTGGGCCGGGTACTTCTCGGCCTGGCTGACCACCCCGACCCGCTCCAGCAGCGCCATCGCACGGCTGCGGGCCTGATCCTGGGCGACCTTGCGCACCTTCATCGGGGCCAGCATCACGTTCTCCAGGACCGTTTTGTGCGCGAAGAGGTTGAACGACTGGAACACCATGCCGACCTCGGACCGCAGTTGGGCCAGCTTGCGGCCCTCGACCGCCAGCACCTCACCGTCGATCGCGATCGAGCCGGTGTCGATGGTCTCGAGCCTGTTGATGGTGCGACACAGCGTCGACTTGCCTGATCCGGACGGCCCGAGCACCACCACCACCTGGCCGCGGCCGATGTCGAGGTTGATGTCCTTGAGCACATGCAACGGGCCGTAGTGCTTGTTGACGCCCGTGATCGAGATCATCGGGATTTCCGCCGCCATGGGTGGACCATACCCAGGTTCGCGCCCACGCGCCGTCCGTTGGGACCGATCGGGGGATCTCCGTACCATTGGTGCGTGACGTCACTGCGGGCAGAGAGGACCTATCAGGTCCGCACCTACGGCTGCCAGATGAACGTCCACGACTCCGAACGCCTCGCGGGTCTGCTGGAGGCGGCTGGCTACCGCCGGGCGCCGGAGGGCGCCGATGCCGACGTCGTGGTGTTCAACACCTGCGCGGTGCGGGAGAACGCCGACAACAAGCTCTACGGCAACATCAGCCACCTGGCCCCGCGCAAGGAAGCCGACCCGGACATGCAGATCGCCGTCGGGGGCTGCCTGGCACAGAAGGACAGGGACAGCGTCCTCAAACGTGCGCCGTGGGTCGACGTCGTGTTCGGAACCCACAACATCGGTTCGCTGCCGGCGCTGCTGGAGCGGGCACGCCACAACCGGCAGGCACAGGTCGAGATCGCCGAGTCGCTGCGCGAGTTCCCGTCGATGCTGCCGGCGACCCGGGAATCGGCTTATTCCGCTTGGGTTTCCATCTCAGTCGGCTGTAACAACACCTGCACGTTCTGCATCGTCCCGTCGCTGCGCGGCAAGGAGGTGGACCGCCGTCCCGGTGACATCCTCGCCGAGGTTCGGTCCCTGGTGGACCAGGGTGTGCTCGAAGTGACACTGCTGGGCCAGAACGTCAACGCCTACGGTGTCTCGTTCGCTGCCGGCGAGCACTTGCGAGAGTCGCCGACGGCCCCGTCGGACACCCCTCGTGACCGCGGCGCCTTCGCCGCACTGCTGCGCGCATGCGGGAACATCGACGGACTGGAACGGGTCCGCTTCACCTCACCGCACCCCGCCGAGTTCACCGATGACGTCATCGAGGCCATGGCGCAGACCCCGAACGTGTGCCCCGCACTGCACATGCCCCTGCAGTCCGGTTCCGACCGGGTGCTGCGGGCGATGCGGCGCTCCTACCGCTCCGAGAAGTATCTCGGAATCCTGCAACGGGTCCGGGCCGCAATGCCGGACGCGGCCATCACCACCGACATCATCGTCGGGTTTCCGGGTGAGACCGAGGCCGACTTTGCGGCCACTCTCGATGTCGTCCGCCAGGCCCGGTTTTC
>CAIOYU010000670.1 GCA_903862565.1 uncultured Actinomycetes bacterium
CTGCCGATGCCGGTGGCCGTCGGCACGTCGCTGGTGGTGATCTCGATGCAGTCCTTCGCCGGATTCGCCGGTCACCTGACGGGGGAGACCATCGACTGGAAGCTGGCGGGGATGGTCACCGCCGCCGCGGTCCTCGGCAGCATCATCGGCGGGCTGCTCACCTCCTATGTGCAACCGGCGATGCTGCGAAAGGCGTTCGGCTGGTTCGTGTTGGCCATGGCCTCGGTGGTGCTCGCCCAGGAGGCCAACATCTGGATAGGCCTGGCGGTGGGCATCGTGGCGGCCATCGCGGGCGCCATGGCGTTCATGTGCGCCTACTATGCGCGGTGCCCGCTCAAGAAGATCCTCATCGACCCGGGGGCGATACCCCGACGGGTACCCTTGTCTCAGCGATAGCCGTCAGGCGAAGGAGAGCCCCCATGATTGGCGACGAGGCCGCGTGCACCGAGGTTTTGAACCGCCTGCGCCGTGCGCAGGGGCAACTCGCGGGCGTCATCTCGATGATCGAACAGGGCCGGGAGTGCAAGGACGTCGTGACGCAATTGGCGGCGGTATCGAAAGCCCTGGATCGGGCCGGCTTCAAGATCGTGGCCACCGGCCTGCGCGAGTGCGTGCTCGGCGAATCGGGCGACGGTACGCCGATGACCGAGGCCGAGTTGGAGAAGCTCTTCCTGTCGCTGGCGTGACGTCCGGGCCGAGTGCGTTACCGCACGGGCCGCAGCACGATCGGCATCCCGTCGATGGGCAGCGGCATGCCCGCGTTGTCGTAGCTCGGCCGGTAGCCCGGATGCGGTAGTTCCAACCGGTAGTTCCGCAGGATCCGGTGCATGATCGCCTTGATCTCCAACTGGCCGAACACCAGCCCGATGCACTTGTGCGCGCCGCCGCCGAACGGGGCGAACGCGTAGCGGTGCCGCTTGTGCTCACTGCGCGGCGCGGCGAACCGGGCCGGATCGAATTTCTCCGGATCGGTCCACAACTCCGGCAGACGGTGGTTCATCCCGGGCCAGAGGGTGACGTTGGTACCGGCCGGGACGAAATAACCCTGGATCGACGTGTCCCGCACAGCCCGGCGGACGTTGAACGGCAGCGGGGTGATCATCCGCAGGGTTTCGTTGATCACCAGGTCCCAGGTCTGGAGTTTGTCGAGGGTGTCGATGTCCAACGGCCCATCGCCAATCCGGTCGCCTTCTTCACGGAGGCGTTCCTGCCACTCCGGATTGGCGGCCAGGTGGTAGGCCATCGTGGTCATCGTCGACGACGAGGTGTCGTGCGCCGCCATCATCAGGAAGATCATGTGGTTGACGATGTCGGTGTCGGTGAAGCTGTTGCCGTCTTCGTCGGCGATGTTGCAGAGCACCGTGAGCATGTCGGTGCCCTCGGAGCCGCGCTTTTCGGCGACCCGCTCGGTGAAGTAGTCCTCGAGCACCCTGCGGGCCTGCAAACCCCGCCACCACTTGAACGGCGGCAGCGGAGTGCGGATGATCGCCCCGCCGGCGCGAGTGGTGGTCTCGTAGGCCGCCTTGATCCTGGTGACCAGTTCGTGGTCGCTGCCCGGATCATGACCCATGAACACCACCGAGGCGATGTCGAGGGTGAGGTCCTTGACGGCCGGCATGAACAGGAATCTCCGGTCGTCGACGGGCCACTCCTCGGCGACCACCTTGGTGGCGACGGTGTCCATGTGCTTGATGTAGCCGGACAGCCGGGTGCGGGTGAATGCCTCCTGCATGATCCGGCGGTGGTACATGTGCTCTTCGCCGTCCATCAACAGCAGACCGCGCTTGAAGAACGGAC
>CAIOYU010000671.1 GCA_903862565.1 uncultured Actinomycetes bacterium
AGGTGCATTCGCTTCAGGTTTCCGGGCCGGTCGATGCGGAGCTGGGCGAGCCGGAGTTGTTGCGCCGCCGCGACGGTGCGAGCGTCTATACCCGCCACGCCCAGGAGACGTTCACCAGCGCCGCGGTGCTGGCCGCGGAGGACCGGATTCTGAGCGCCGCCGACCTCGGCGGCGGCTTCGTTGTGGACGAGACCAGTGTCGGTTTGGCGTTGGTGGAGGCCCACGCTCAGGGCCGAACCCTCAACGACGGCCAGCACGCGTTGGTCCGCGACATGGCCACTTCCGGGGCCCGCGTGCAACTCGCACTCGCCCCTGCGGGCACCGGGAAAACCACCGCGATGGCCGCGCTGGCGTCGGCGTGGCGCACCGACGGTGGCGCAGTCGTTGGGTTGGCGCCGACCGCGGCGGCCGCCGAGGTGCTCGGCAACGACCTGGGTACCGACACCGACACGATCGCCAAACTCGTCCAACTGGCCGACCCCAACCCGGCCTGGCCGGTCGCCGCGGACGATCCGGCGCGGGTGTGGTTCGAGAGGATCGGGCCGGACGCTCTGGTGATCGTCGATGAGGCGGGCAAGGCGTCGACCGCTGAACTGGACGCGGTGATCGCCTATGCCTTGGGCGCCGGGGCGTCGGTGCGCCTCATCGGTGACGACCAACAGTTGGCGTCGGTGGCCGCGGGCGGGGTGCTCAGCGACCTTGCCGCGCGGCACCGCCCCCTCACATTGTCGGAGGTGGTGCGCTTCGGTGATTCCGATCGCGGCAAGGCCGAGGGCGCGGCCAGTCTGGCGCTGCGGGCCGGGGATCCGGCCGGCATCGCCTTTTATCTAGATCACCACCGCGTGCATGTTTCCTCCGATGCGGTGGCCGCGGATACGGCGTACCTGGCCTGGCGGTCGGACGTCCTGGCCGGGCGCGACAGCGTGCTGGCGGCCCCGACAAACGACCTTGTCGCTGAACTCAACGCGCGGGCGCGCGCCGATCTGCTGCGGATCGGCGCGGTGTCGCCGGGGCAGACGGTGACCCTCGGGGACGGCTTGGCGGCGTCGGTCGGCGACGTGATCACCACCCGCGAGAACGACCGGAACCTGCGCGCCAACGACGCCACCTGGGTGAAGAACGGCAACCGCTGGACAGTGAAGTCGGTCGGTGGGGACGGTTCGTTGACGGTCGTGCCAGTGCGCGGCGACACCGCCGCGGAAGTGACCTTGACGCCGCGCTACGTCGCGGCGCACACCACCCTGGGCTACGCCGCGACCATCGACTCACGCCAAGGCACCACCGCCGACACCTGCCACATCGTCGGCGGGGATCGCCTCACCCGCCAGCAGTTGTATGTCGCCCTGACCCGGGGCCGCGACGCCAACCACCTATATTTCTCCACCGCCGAGGCTGATCCGCACCGCATCCTCACCGAGAAAGCAACCCATCCCCCGACCGCGGTGGACATCCTCACCGCGATCCTGCGCCAAGACGGCGCGCAAGTCTCGGCGCACACCGAGATCGCCCGCACCACCGATCCGGTGCTGCGCCTGGGCCCGGCGGCGGGGATGTACACCGACGCGCTGTACCGCACGGCCACCGCCCTGGCGGGGCCGGAGACGATGGCCCGCATCGACGCGGCCGCCGCGGCGATCGACCCGGACATCGACGAGTGCGGCGG
>CAIOYU010000672.1 GCA_903862565.1 uncultured Actinomycetes bacterium
GGGCGCGGCGGCCTCATCGGGCGCGGCGGGGTCGGCGGCACCGGCGGCACCGGCGGCACGAGTCTCACTCCCGGCATCTCTAACGGCGTCAACGGCACCAACGGAACCAACGGCTTGTACCTAGCCGTAGGACTACTGACCGCGATCATCCGGCCTGTCGCAATTCTTTTGTTGTGAGTTTCGCGGAAGTCGGAGAGAAACTGCCGGGGTCGCGGGGGCGTGCAGTCACCACCGCTAGCGAGGGCCACCTGCCAAGTGGACGGGGCCCCTTTCCCTGGAATCTGGCGTGACGGTGAATAAATCTGTCGGCGTGATCTAAAACGTGGATACGGTGCTCGTGTCGGGTATACATCTTGAGTGTTCAAAACGATGCTGGCTCGCCGTCGTCAGCACGCTCCGTATGGCTGGTTGGTTGCGGGTGCTGTGGGCGTGGGTGTGTGGGCGGCATTGGCTGGCGGGGTGGGCGTGGCCCACGCTGACGGCCCGACGCCTGACACAACGGGCCCTGGTTCGGTGGGTCGGAGTGCCCCAGCAACCGTGAACAGTGGCGTAGCGCGGAGGTCTCCGCGTGCGGCGGCCAGCCGGGAGGTCCGTCAGGCTCCGGTGCCGTCGGTGGGGGTGCCGGATTCCCGCCGGTCGGCTGCGGTGGCGAATCGGGTCCGCCGAGACCTCGGCAGTGTCCCGCGTGGCGCATCGTCGGTGGCGGCGACCAGTGGTCGTAGTGGTGCGGGGACCGTGCCGGTCGGTGCAGTGGCGGCGTCAGCGAGCGCGGCAGTGCCCACGAATCCGGTCGCCGATTTCGTCCGCATCTTCGTCGGGTCGGGTACTGCCGACAATCCGAACGCGGGCATTCTGCTCGGCGACGGCTACACCTACACCAAGTACGAAGGTGCCTGCCTGAGCGGTGCCTGCCGTGGCGGTAACGGCGGCATGATCGGTGACGGTGGCGGTGGTTTCGCCGGCGGCGATGGCGGCTCGGCGGGCTGGTTCGGCAACGGCGGCAACGGTGGTGCCGCCATCGTCGCGGGCGGCGGCGGCGGTAACGGCGGTGCGGGTGGATTGTTCAGTGGGGCTGGCGGGTCCGGTGGTGATGGCGGCACCGGCGCGGTGGGCGTTGCGGGCGGCGATGGTGGTGCGGGCGGCCCGCAAGGGATGTTGAGCATCATCGGCCATGGTGGCAATGGCGGTTCTGGTGGTGCGGCCGGGGACGGTCCTGCCGCCGGGGCGGGCGGAGCCGGTGGCGCAGGCGGCGGCAGCGGAGCCGGTGGCGGCGCGGGCGCACCCGGCCCAACTGGGGCACCCGGCCCCACCGGACCGACAGGGGCGAGCGGCCCAGCAGGCCCCACCGGACCGACGGGCGCGACCGGCCCAGCAGGCCCCACCGGACCGACGGGCGCGACCGGCCCAGCAGGCCCCACCGGACCGACGGGCGCGACCGGCCCGATAGGCCCGACCGGGCCAGTAGCCGGTGGCCCCAGCGGATACTCGACAGTGGCTACCCTGGCAGGCTCCTTGTACGACCCGTTCTGGGTGGCGGTGAACTCTGCTGGCACCCGTGCGTACGTCGCCAACGGTTCTAACAATTCGGTGTCGGTGATCGACACCACCACCGACACCATCATCGCCACTATCGAGGGCAACTCATATGCGGCCGGTGTGGCGGTGAACCCTGCCGGGACCAAGTTGTACGCCACCCGCTTAACCAGTGCTAATGCGGTGTCGGTGATCGACACCACCACCAACACCGTAACCGGCATCATCACCGTCGGTGACGGGCCGATCGGGGTGGCGGTGAACCCTGCCGGGACAAAGGTGTACGTCGTCCGCGATACCGGTTCTGTGTCGGTGATCGACACCGCCACTAACCTCGTAAACACTTCGATCACGGTCGGCAACAACCCCTACGGGGTGGCAGTAAACCCGGCTGGCACCCGCGTCTACGTGACCAACATCGCCAGCAACTCGGTATCGGTGATCGACACCGCCACCAACACCGTCACAGCCACCATAGGTGGCTTCGCCGCGCCTCAACAGGTGGCGGTGAACTCTGCTGGGACCCGTGCGTATGTCACCAACGGTTCTAACAATTCGGTGTCGGTGATCGACACCACCACCGACACCATCATCGCCACTATCGGCGGCTTCTCAAGTCCGTTTGGGGTGGCGGTCAACCAAACTGCCACCCTCGTCTACGTCACCAACAGGGGCGTCGCCTCGGTGTCGGTGATCGACGCAATAACGAATACAGTGGCGGCCACCATCGGCGTCCGCTCCGCCCCCAAGGGTTTGGCGGTGAACCCTGCCGGGACAAAGGTGTATGTCGCCGACGATCGCAGTTCTGTGTCGGTGATCGACACAACCACAAACACCGTCACGACCACCATCAGCAGCCCCATCAATCCCTGGGCGATCGCGACCACCAGCACCCGCGCCTACGTCGCCAACCAGGCCAGCAGCACGGTGTCGGTGATCGATACCTCCTCCAACACAATAACCGGCACCATCACCGTCGGTTCGGCTCCGACCGGGGTGGCTGTCAACCCTGCGGGCACCCGCGCCTACGTCACCAACCGGGCCAGCAGCACGGTGTCGGTGATCGACACCGCCACCAACACCGTCACAGCCACGATCGGTGGCCTAGGCGGACCGCAGGCTCTGGCGGTGAACCCCGCGGGCACCCGCGTCTACGTGACCAACAGCGCCAACAACTCGGTATCGGTGATCGACACCACCACCAACACCGTCACAGCCACCATCGCCGTCGGCAACTTGGTCAGCTCCCTTGGTGACTTTACGGGCGGAGTGGCGGTCAACGCCGCGGGCACCCGCGTCTACGTCACCAACCCTGGCGGCAGCACAGTGTCTGTGATCGACACCGCCACGAACGCCGTCATCTCAACCGTCGGGGTTGGCTATAACCCACTCGGGGTTACGGTCAACCCGGCCGGCACCCAGGCCTATGTCACCGCTTACTACGGCACGGTCTCGGTGATCGATACCAGCACCAACACGCTCACCGCCGTCATCCCCGGTTTTGGCGGGGGCGTCCCGACCGGCGTTGCGATCAGCCCTAACGGCGCGAGCCTGTATGCGACGTATAACCTTGGCGGTTTCCTGATGGTGATCGACACCGCCACCAATACAGTCCGAAGCACCGGACCTGCCGGCCCATTCCCATCCGCCATCGCGCTCAACCCTGCCGGAACCCGCGCCTACATCACCAACCTCAACTTGTCCGGCGAGTCTTTATTTCCGCCGATAACTCAGGTGACGGTAATCGACATCACCTAGGCAGCCGGATAGGCAACGATGCAGTGCCTAACGCGATCCGGTAGGACAGGGGCAACTTCTGTTATCCCGAACGCAACCAGACTGTCGTTTTCACGCATGGAGGGACAGCCGGCGCCAACGGGCTGCGCAGCAACACCTTGCACGGGGTGAACGTCAACGGCAGCATCATCTCCGCCGCCACCACCGGCGGTGTGAGTATTGCGATGTCGATTTGATCGTTGTGGCGTGAATCCGGTCGCGGGTCGTTGGCTGCGCAGCAGGGTGTCCCGGCGATCTGTAAGACCGTGATCGTGCGGGAGGGGCGGGGCGGCGACTGACTGGCAGTCCCGCAGCGTCTGAGTGACACTTCGACCATGGGTACTGACGACACCTCCTACGAGACTGCGATGAAAGCCCCAGGCCTTCTCACCGCCACTTTCCGACCTGTCGCAATTCTTTCGTAGTGAGATTTGCGTAAGTCGGAGCCAAACTGCCGGGGTCGCGGGGGGCGTGCAGTCACCACCGCTAGCGAGGGCCACCTGCCAAGTGGACGGGGACTTTCCGCCTGACATCTGTCGGGGTGA
>CAIOYU010000673.1 GCA_903862565.1 uncultured Actinomycetes bacterium
ACGGTGCCGCAACCCCCGAGGAACTGGTGGAGGCGGCGGCACGGCTTGATCTCCGTGCTATCGCGCTGACCGACCACGACGGGTTTTACGGGGTGGTGCGGTTCGCCGAAGCGGCCCGGGAACTGAACGTGAACACCGTCTTCGGCGCCGAGTTGTCGCTGTCCACCACCCCCCGCACGCAGGACCCGGACCCGCCCGGGCCCCATCTGATGGTGCTGGCCCGCGGGCCGGAAGGGTACCGCCGGCTGTCCCGCCAGTTGGCCGCTGCGCACCTGGCCGGCGGCGAGAAGGGCAGGCTGCGCTACGACTATGACGCCCTGGCCGGGGCCGCCGGCGGGCACTGGCACATCCTGACCGGCTGTCGCAAAGGTCATGTCCAGCAGGCACTCTCGGCGGGCGGTCCGGAGGCGGCGTCGGCGGCCCTGGCCGATCTGGTGGACCGCTTCGGCTCCGACCGGGTCAGTATCGAGCTGACCCATCACGGCCATCCCCGCGACCACGAGCGCAGCGCGGCGCTGGCCGAACTCGCACCGCGGTTCGGTGTCGGGGTGGTGGCCACCACCGGGGCGCACTTCGCCGAACCGGACCGCGGCCGGCTGGCGGCGGCCATGGCCGCCATCCGGGCCCGCCAGTCGCTGGATGACGCGGCCGGCTGGCTCGCTCCGCTGGGCGGCTCCCATCTGCGTTCGGGGGAAGAGATGGCACGGTTGTTCGCCGGCCGGACCGAGGCCGTCGTCGCCGCCGCCGATCTCGGTGAGCAGTGCGCCTTCGAACTGACGCTGATCGCACCGAAACTGCCACCCTTCGACACCCCGGCAGGCCATACCGAGGACAGCTGGCTGCGGGAACTGACGATGGCAGGGGCCGCCCGCCGATACGGGTCACCGGCCGGTGCGCCGAAGGCCTACGCCCAGATCGAGCACGAGCTGGCGATCATCTCCGCATTGAATTTCCCGGGGTATTTCCTTGTGGTGCATGACATCACACAGTTCTGTCGTCGTAGCAACATCCTCTGTCAGGGCCGGGGCTCGGCGGCCAACTCGGCGGTCTGCTACGCACTGGGGGTCACCGCCGTCGATCCGGTGGCCAACGAGTTGCTGTTCGAGCGGTTCCTCTCACCGGCCCGTGACGGGCCGCCCGACATCGACATCGACATCGAGTCCGATCTGCGTGAGCAGGTCATCCAGTACGTCTACGGACGCTACGGCCGCGACCATGCCGCCCAGGTGGCCAACGTGATCACCTACCGCGGCCGCAGTGCGGTGCGCGACATGGCCCGCGCACTGGGGTTTTCCCAGGGTCAGCAGGATGCCTGGAGCAAGCAGATCGGCCGGTGGGGTCCGGTTGCCGACTCGCCGGACCTCGACGGCATCCCCGAACCGGTGATCGACCTGGCCATGCAGATCAAGGACCTGCCGCGACACATGGGCATCCACTCCGGGGGCATGGTGATCTGCGACCGTCCGATCGCCGAGGTGTGCCCGGTGGAGTGGGCCCGGA
>CAIOYU010000674.1 GCA_903862565.1 uncultured Actinomycetes bacterium
CGGTGTGCTGGCGGTTCTGCCCGCCGTGACCGGTATCCACATCGCCTGGGCGGACCCTGACGATCCCGCCGATGTCGCCGGAGTGGACGTTGCGGGGCCCCCGGCCCCGCGTGCGCCCGGGCCTGCCCCGGTGGCCGCCCCCGTGATGGCCGAGTCCGACAATGCTATTTCGGCTGCCTGCAAACAATTCGGGGCGGCTTTGAATCTTGCTGCGTTGAATTACGAGGATTTCGCCTACGCAACCGCCGGGAACGGCAACACCGTCGATTATCGGGACCCCACGGTGTGGCGGAGCAACGTCGTAGGCCGCACCGCGTTGCGGGAGGCAGCCGCCGCGGCGCTGAGCGCGTCGCGCGCGCCGGGTCTTCCCCCGGAGGTGTCCGATCCGATGCAGTCCTGGTCGGTGCATGCCACCAAGTTGGTCCTCATCATGGGCCTGCACGGCGGGGGCGATTCGTTGAACTCCACAGCCAACCAGCTCAACGCCGACGCGCACGACGGCCAGTTGGCCTGCGCCCTCAACGGGGGGCGCGCGTAAGGACGTCCGTCAACAACGAAAAAGCGGCGCCTCCGATGACCGGAGGCGCCGCTTTTTCGATGTGTGGTTGTCTACGCGGCTGCGCCGCCAGTACCGCCTTCGCCGCCCGTGCCGCCCCGGAACGGGAAGCCACTTGTGCCGTTACGGCCAGCCTTTCCTTTGGTCGCACCGGCGTTTCCGCTGCCGCCGGAGCCGCCGTCCCCGCCGTTACCGGAGATCAGGACGCCGGCCCCGCCGTTACCGCCCTTCCCGCCCGTCCCACCGGCATGCCCCTGACCGCCGTTGCCGCCGGCGCCGCCGACCCCGCCGAAGCCGCCGTCGAACGGTCCGAACCCGCCCTTGCCGCCGTTGCCGCCGTTGCCGCCGGTGCCGCCGACGACGGTGACGGGATCCGTGACCGGCACTGAGCCTCCGACGCCTCCCGCACCACCGCCACCGCCGATGTTGCCCGAGATGCCGCCGTTGCCGCCGTTGCCGCCGTTCCCGCTCACGCCGCTCTTCGAGAAGCCGCCGTTGCCGCCCGCGCCGCCGGCGCCGCCCTTGGTGCCGAACGCGCCGCCGAGCCCGCCGTTGCCGCCGTTGCCGCCCCCGCCGCCATTGCCGGTGCCAGCCTTGCCACCGACTCCGCCGACACCTCCGTTGCCGCCGCTGCCGGCAAGGAGACTGCCCCGGCCGCCCTCACCGCCGTTGCCGGCCGCGCCTCCGTCGGTGGTGCCTTCACCGCCCGCGCCGCCAGTGCCGCCGGCACCGCCAACCTCGGGACCCCACAGGCCGCCGGATCCGCCACGGCCGCCGTTGCCGCCGTTGCCTCCGACACCGGCAGGATTCTTCCAGCCCGCGCCGCCGTTGCCACCGGTGTGGGTGATGGTGCCCGGATCGAGGAGGGGCATCAGGGCGGAGTTGCCGGCTTCGCCGCCGTCGCCGCCGTTCGGATGAACCGAGGTCCCCGCGCCGCCGTTGCCGGCCTTACCGCCGGTACCGGAGAACAGGCCGGCGTTGCCGCCGTGTCCGCCCTTGCCCCCGTTGATGGCGTTGCCGCCGTTGCCGCCGCCGGCCTTGAACAGGTTGCCCGCCGCGTCGGTGCCGCCGAACAATCCGCCAGTGCCGCCCCGTCCGCCGTTGAGAGGCGCGCCGGTGGCCAGAACGTCGGTGGCGTCGCCGCCGTTGCCGCCCTTGCCGTAGGTGAAGGCGTTCCCGCCCTTGCCGCCGTTGTAACCGTTACCGCCGTTGCCGAAGAGCAGGCCCGCGTTGCCGCCGTTGCAGGCCTTGCCGGTCACGCAGTTCGTGGTGACATCCACATCGTTCTCGGTGAAGCTGTAGCCGTTGCCGATCAGCAGGCCGGCGTTCGGGTGGTCGGGCGTGCCGTTACTGAAGAACAGGCCGATGAAGCTCTTAACCGGGTTCCCCGACGCCGAGGCGGTGGGTGCCGCGGCGTTGCCGAACAGCGACTGGGCGGAGGCCAGGTCAACCTGGATGGAGGGGGCGGCCGTGACGGTCGTCGCGGCGGACAGCAGTCCGGTGCTCACCAGTGCCGCGCCGGCCAGGCCGGTGGTGACCAGTGGAGCCAGCGATCGGGGAGAAGATTTGCGGTGTCTTGACACGTCCTGGAATTCCTTCGGATGAGCAGGGATGGCCAATGTCGTGGCCACCCTGGCAAACAAAATTCAACGGCCTATTCATGGCAGCTACCAGGACATTAGCTGGATGTCGGACGAAGAGCGGGCAAACGACTGGTGAACAAACCCCGAGTCGGTTACTTACAGAGATCGCCGATCTTGGTGTTCGACTTCTCGGCGCTCTTCAACAGCTCCGCCTGCTCGGGCTTGTCGTTGGGGATACCGGCCAGAGCGTTCATCGCGATGCTGCTGAGTTCACCGGCGAAGTTACGCGCTTCCTTGGCCAGTTCTTCCGGCGCGTTGGACGGCAGGTGCGCGAGCAGGTAGCTCGATCCCTCGGACATGGCCAGGCGGGCGTTGGCGGCGATGGCCTCCAACGCCGCGGGGATGGCGGGGCCCAGATCCTGGCTGGGGGAGCGGTTGGTCTGGAAGAACACCGCATCGCTGACGGTCTTGAACGCCTTGCACACCGTGGCCTTGGGGTCGTCGCTCTTGGCGTCGGCGGCGATGGTGGTGGGTTCCGGGGCCGGCTTGAACAGGGCCCACCCGGACGCGCCTGCAGCCAGCAGGGACAACACCAGAGCGACCGGCGCCATCCAGCCCGTCCGTGACTGCGAGGAGACCCGAGCGGGAACGCGGGACACGGTCGGCGTCGGCTTGCTCACCTCATCGAAAACCTCCTCCTCGAAAACCTCGTCAGGAAGATCGTGGGACTCGTCGCGCGGGGTATCAGACATGCCGCCGATCTTAGAGGTTCGCCGGACCGGTGGTCGGTGCGGCGGGTGTCGGTGCACTCGAGCCGTACGCTTGTGTTGAGAGGGAGTGAAACGAATCACGATGACGAAAACTCGGTTCCGCCGGCTTCTGGCGCCTGTTTGCTGCGGCGCGCTGGCAGTCGCCACCGTGGCGTGGGCGCCCGCCGCGGTTGCGCAGAACTGCGCGCCGGGTTTCATCCCCAACCCCTACACCGCGGAATGCCTGTCGCCGGTCAACACGGCCACCATCAACGGGGTGCCCTGCGTGGCCAGCAATATCGGTCTCTGCTCGTCCTTCGTGCAGAACCAGCAGCCGCGCCGGGTTCCCCGGGCCGCTGTCGGCTAGTGCCGCGTGAGCGACTTGTTCAGGAACCGCTGCACGACGTTCGGTGCGACCTGGGCCAGCGCGGCGAACACCTTGGTCTGTCCGCCGACCGGGTAGTGCACCTTGGGCGGCCAGTTCCGGGTCGGGTGGGTGGCCGAGTAGATCGCGTCGGCGACGTCGTCGGCGCTGAGGTGCACCCCCAGTGATTTGGTGGCGCCGGTCTCGACGCCGTCGACCATCGCCGTCTGTACGAACAGCGGCCACATCGCCAGCACCCGGATGTCGAAGCGCTTCCACTCCAGTTCCAGGGCCTCGGTCAGCCCTCGGACGGCGAACTTGGTGGCCGAGTAGGTGGCCAGTTCTGGCTGGCCGTAGAGCGCCGAGGCCGAGCACAGGTTGACTGCCCGGGCTCCCGGCGTGTCCCGCAGATACGGGAAGGCCGTGTGCAGTCCGGTGAGGACGCCGCCGACGTTGACGTCGACGATGCGGCGCTGAACGCCGAGGGGGATCTCCTGGAAAGGGCCGGAGCGCAGGATCCCGGCATTGTTGACCAGGACGTCCAGGCGGCGTGAGCCTCCGGTGAACGCGGCGAGCTGATCGGCCCACCCGTCCGGGTCGGTGACGTCGAGCCGCCCGGTGACGACGTCGCCTCCGATCTCCTCACGCAGCGACTCCAGGCCGGCCAGGTCCACGTCATAGGCGCCGACGCGGTAGCCGCGGCGGGCGAAGGTCAGTGCGGTCGCGCGGCCGATCCCGGCCGCGGCGCCGGTGATGAAGACGGTGGGGGACTGGGCGGCGGACTCCATGTCTCCCAACTATTCACCAGCGGTGCATCTGCCCCTGTTCGCGGTACCAGTCGATGAGGTCGGGGCGGTCGATCGAGCGCGGGTCCAGCGACACCTCGCTGTGCCCGGCCATCACGGCGGTGACCGGCACCTCCAGTTTCTTCCCGGTCCGGGTGTGCGGGATGCCGGGCGCGGCGATCACCTCGTCGGGAACGTGCCGCGGCGAGAGTCGGCTGCGGATCTGGGAACGGATGGTGTCGACCAGGGCGTCGTCGAGGACGACGCCGTCGGCCAGCGTCACGAAAAGCGGCATCCAGTAGGCGCCCCCGGGTCCGTCGATCCCGATGACGAACGCCTCGGTGACCTCGTCGATCCCCTCCACCACCTCGTAGATGTCGGCCGAGCCCATGCGGATGCCGTGCCGGTTGAGCGTGGCGTCGCTGCGGCCGTGGATGATCAGCGAACCGCGTTCGGTGATGGTCACCCAGTCGCCGTGGCGCCATACGTGCGGCGCCGGACCGTCCGCCCACTCATGTTCGAAATAGGCTGCGCGGTAACGGGATCCATTCGGGTCATCCCAGAATCCGATCGGCATCGACGGCATCGGCGCGGTGATCACCATCTCGCCGACCTCACCGGTCAGCGGCTCGCGCCGCGGCGACCAACTCTGCAGAGCCACTCCGAGATAGCGGGTGGTCAGCTCCCCGGGCCGGGCCATAACGCCCGCGGTCCCGCCGGCGAACGCCGACACCACGTCGGTGCCGCCGCTGATCGAGGACACCTCGACCTGATCGCCGAGTTCGGTTCTGGCCCAATCGAACAGGTCGGGCGGCAGCGGGGATCCGGTGCTGCCCAGGGTGTGCAGCCGGCTCAGGTCGTGCCCGGTTCCCGGGTGCAGGCGGGCCTTGCGGGAAGCCAGCAGATGGCCCGGGCTGGTACCGAAGTAGGTGACGCGCTCGGACTCCACCAGGCCCCAGAGCCGGTCGGCGTCGGGGTACAGGGGGTGGCCGCTGTAGCCCACCACGGTGGCCCCGCACAGCAGGCCCGCGACGCGGAAGTTCCACATCATCCAACTCAGCGCCGTTTGCCAGAAGAACACCTCACCCGGGCCGAGATCGGCGTGCAGCCCGGCGGCCTTGAGGTGTTCCAGGAGTACTCCGCCGTGGCCGTGCATGATGCCCTTGGGCCGGCCGGTGGTGCCTGAGGTGAACAGCACCCACAGCGGATGGTCGAACGGCACCGGTGTGACGACCGGCGGGACCGGCGCCGCGGTGCGGTAGGCCTCGCCGTCGAGCAGGATCAGATCCGGATCGCCGGGCAGCAGCGACACCAGTTCCGCTGTGTCGCAGCGCTTGTCGAGCCGTTTGCCGTTGACCTGGTAGCCGTCGCAGCTGAACAGCACCTTCGGGTCGAGTTGACCCATCCGGGCTGCGGCGCCCTCGGGTGCGTAGTCCTGACCGCAGGACGACCAGACCGCGCCGACGGCGGCGGTGGCGAGGAAGGCGACCACGGCCTCCGGGATGTCGGGCAGATAGGCCGCCACCCGGTCGCCGGGGCCGACACCCCGACGGCGCAGGTCGGCGGCCACCGCCCCGATGCGTCCCGGCAGTTCCCGCCAAAGGATCTCGGTGCGGGTGCTGTCCTCGTCGATCCCGACGATCGCCGCCCCGTCGCGCGAACAGTGCCGCAACACCTGGTCGACGTAGTTCAGGTGGACGCCGGGAAACCACGCGGCGCCCGGCATGGTGGGGTCGGCGACCACCGCGGCGTCGCCGTCGCCGGGACCGGTGTGAGCCTGGATGTCGAAGTGCTCCCACACCGCCCGCCAGAACCGCGCCGGCTGGTCCACCGACCACTGCCACAGCGCGGGGTAATCCGGGCCGGGCGCACCGCACCGGGCTGCGAACTCACGCCACTGCGGTTGGGGGACTGCATGATTGGTCGGCATGGCCTCAGGATGATTGGTCGGCATGGTCTCAGGCGAACTCGACTCCGGACATCTTGATCTGGCCACCCTCGCGCTGCAGGTTCAGCACCACCCGCCAGACCCGGGGCTGCTGCTGGTCCTTGGGTGCGGCGGGACCCTCGCGGCGGGAGGTCGCCGACACCAGGACGACGGCGGTGTCGCCGGTGATCGACTCCACGGCAGCGTCGTTGACGGTGGCCTTGGTCACCACCTTCTCGCTCTGCAGGGCCTTGACGAAATCGTCTGCGGTCTCGGCGAAATTGTCGTGGAACTTGCCGGTCGAGCCATCCAGCACGCGCTGCACGCTGTCCTGGGCGGTGGCGTAGTCGATCGACATCAGATTCACCACGCTCTGCCTGCCGGCGGCGGCGTACTCGGCCACCTGCTGGCGCCGGTC
>CAIOYU010000675.1 GCA_903862565.1 uncultured Actinomycetes bacterium
GGCAACGTCTACCGCAGCGAACTGCTCTTCCGGCACGGGATCGACCCGTACCGGTCCGGTCGCGACGTTGACGAGTCGGAGTTCGACGCTGCCTGGGCCGATCTGGTGGACCTGATGCAGGTCGGTGTGCGCCGCGGCCGGATCATCGTGATTCGTCCCGAGGACGATCACGGGGCGCCCGCCTACGGCCCCAAGCGGCCGCGCACCTACGTGTATCGCCGTGCCGGCGAAGCATGCCGGTTGTGCGGCACGGTGATTCGGACGGCCGTGATGGAGGGCCGGAACCTGTTCTGGTGTCCGGGGTGTCAGGCCGGTTAGTGCGACGTGGCTTAGAAGTCGAACCCGCCGAAGTCCCCACCGCCGCCGCCGAAGTCGAACCCGCCGCCGCCGCCGTCCCAGCCGCCGCCACCGAAGTCGCCTCCGCCGCCACCGAAGTCGCCCCCGCCGCCGTCCCAGCCGCCGCCGTCGCCGAAGTTGCCGTCACCGGCGGCATCCATGCCCTGGTCGAATCCGGCGTCATAGCCCTGGTCGAACCCGGAGCCGTAGCCGCTCTCGAAGCCCGATGCGCTGTAGCCCACGCCGTGCATCCCGGAGAACAGTGCGTCGAACATCAGCACCGAGCCCAGGCCCCACGCGCCGGCGACCATGGCTGGCTTCCACCACGGCTCGGAGTACCAGCCCGCCGGGACCGGTCGCCCGGCCACCCGACCGCCCGGGTAGTAGTTGGGCGTGCGGTTCGTGGGCGCGGGGGAGGCCTCGATCTCGCGGCCCTCGAACTGGATGCGACGGTCCTCGGTGACCGAACCCGCCGACTTCTGGCCCGAGATGGTCTCCAACTCCGGGCCCGGATCCATGCCCATCGCGGTGCGCGCGGCGCGGACGTAATACAGCCCCTCCAGCGCGCTCTCCTTGGCCAGCTGAGCCTGCTTGGCGGTGGTGGCCTGCTCGATCTGCGAGGAGGCTGCGGTGAACCGCTCCGACGCATCGGCCAGCGCCTGCTGCGAGGCCGGATCGGTGCCGTTGAGGTTCAGCACCTGGCCGCCCAGTCGTTCGATCACCCGGCGGGCGTCGGCCTTGGCGTCAGCGATGCTGACCGCCTGGCGCTGGCCGGTGACGCGCCGGGAGCCGACCATCGACATCGCGAACAAACCGACGGCAACCAGGATGAGGATGAGCAGCACACTGTTCATGCCGACCACAGTACCGAGTCGCCGCCCGTTGGTGGGCGTCTGGAAATTCGGCTGTCAGATGACGCCGAGGACGCGGTAGACCTCGTCGCTCAGAGCCGTGGTGCGCGGGTCGGCGTTGCACTTGGTGGCGTCGAAGTAGTTCATGACGTAGGCGTAGCCGATGCGGTGCTCGAGGTCGACGAATCCGTAGGACCCGCCCGAACCGCCGTGGCCGAAACTGCGCGCGTTCGGACCGGCCACCAGTCGTTGGTTGAGCATGTACCCCATGCCCCAGCCGTGGTCGGCCACCCGCGGTCCCAGGACGACGTCGGGGTCGTAACCGCCCTGCGACACCCGCACCAGTTCGAGGTGCTCGCGCGAGAGGAGCTTCTCCTGCGCCAGGCCGTTGTAGAACGTGGCCAGACCCAGGGCCGACACGTGGGCGTTGGTTCCGGGGAACTCGCTGCGCCGCCACAGCGTCAGATCATTCGAGCCCAGTTCGTCGTCCGGGACGAAACCCATCGCCACCGACAGACCAGCCATCCGATGCTCGTCGAGGGAAGCGGGTTGGCCGGGTGCGCCACCCTCGGCCAGGACCCCGCGGATGTGCGGCTTGTTGATCATGTCCGCGCAGCGCCGGTGATCGGCCGACTGGAGGCCGATGTGCACGTCGATGCCCATCGGCTCGGCGATCTCGGTGCGCAGGTACTCGCCGAGCGTGCGCCCGGTGACCCGGCGGACCACCTGTCCGAGGATGAACCCGAAGGTCACCATGTGGTAGCCCTGCGCGGTTCCGGGCTCCCACCACGGCTCGGAACGGGCGATGTTCTCGCAGACCCGGTCCCAGTCGGCGACCTCGCTCCAATGCATGCGGGTACGCGGGCCGATCACCCCCGAACGGTGTCCCAACACCATCGCGACGGTGATGTTCTCCTTGCCCGCCTGGCCGAATTCGGGCCAGTACCGCGCCACCGGTGCCTGGAGGTCGATCTCGCCGCGGTCGGCCAGCAGATGCAGGCAGGTGCTCGTCAGGCCCTTGCTGCCGGAGAAGACGCTGGCCAGGGTGTTCTCCCGCCAACGGCGCCGGCGACCGGGCTGAGCCCCTGAGTCGGAGTAGCCCCCCCACAGGTTCACCACCAGATCGCCCTCGACCCAGACCGCGACGGCGGCGCCGACGTCGCCGTTGTGGGTGAAGTTCTTCACGAAATTCGCGCGGACGGCATCGAACTCGGGGGCGCAGGTGCCACTGACGGGAATCTGCTGGGACATTCTGAGCCCTCCTGGTGGGACGATCCCGCCCGGCAGGGCGTCAAAGAATGGA